>JBCCVY010000243.1:0-5919 GCA_039194725.1 Pseudomonadota bacterium | reverse complement strand
CGGTAGAAAAACCCGTCACATGTCGCGCATGCCGATACGCCAAAACCCTTGAATTTGTCTTCCGATGGCAAACCGAGCCACTTGGCCTGCGCGCCGGTGCAGATGATCAGGCTGTCACATGTGTATTCGTTGCCGGAATCACCCTTCAGGCGAAACGGCCGCTGCTCGACATCGACTTCAACGATATGGTCGCTGACCAGATTCGTGCCGACATGTTCCGCCTGGCCTTGCATCTGTTCCATGAGCCATGGACCCTGGATGGGATCGGCAAACCCGGGATAGTTTTCGACATCCGTGGTAATGGTAAGCTGTCCACCGGGCTGGATGCCGTGAATCAGTGTGGGTTCCAACATGGCACGCGCCGCGTAGATGGCTGCCGTGTATCCAGCAGGGCCCGATCCCAGAATAAGCACCCGTGAATGTTGTACGCTCATAGTTTCTGTCTCCGGCAACAGTCTGACGACACAAGCTCGCACAATTCGCCCTTAACACAGGCCATGCCCGATCCTTGTCAGATGTTCAAAAATCCGAGGTTTGTACCCCATTGCGCATTAATCTGCCATAGCCATGACGTGACTGCATAGCTTTCAGTCTGTCAGTTCAAAAACAACTCACAGTTTTATTGTCACCCTGATCTGGTGCGGGAGGTCCGCCGTGCCAGGTTGGAGATGCCGTAAAACGCCCTATTTGAAGGCTATTTTCAGTATCTCGTAGCTTTTGCCGCCGCCGGGTGTCATCACCTCAACACTGTCGCCGGCGGACTTGCCGATCAGGGCGCGTGCGATGGGCGAGGAGATCGACAGTTTGCCGGATTTCACGTCGGCTTCAAAGTCACCCACGATCCGGTACACCGCTTCCTTGTCGGTATCTTCGTCCACGACGGTAACAGTGGCGCCGAACTTGACGGTATCGCCGCCCAGTTTCGACACGTCGATGATTTCTGCCCGGCTGATCATGTCCTCGAGCTCGGAAACCCTGGCTTCGTTCCAGCCCTGGGCCTCCTTTGCCGCATGATACTCAGCGTTTTCCGACAGATCGCCATGGGCACGCGCTTCTTCGATCGCCTTGATGATGCGTGGGCGCTCAACAGACTTGCGGTGCTTCACTTCCTCGGACATGGCGGCATGCCCTTCTGCAGTCATGGGAACTTTTTCAACCATCGATGCGAATTCCAGAATCTTGTTGCCCGCCCAAGCCTCAGAACTCCATGGCAGCCGTGAAGCTACCAACGCGCTTGTCTGTTGACTGTGTGCGGGAATGTTTCGGTCTGATGTAAATATGCGCAAAACAATTGCGTCCTGCAAGACCTGTTTAACGTTCAGTGTCAGTCAGGAAAGCCGCGGCAAGCTTCGTCGCTTCACAACATATAATGCCATTTGCAGCTCCATCCCTGGGCCAGAGGGGGAAATTCCTGGTGTGAAGGCGGGCGGCGTTTTCACCCGGAGTCAGGCAAAATAGTCCTGCAGCGGCTTTACCGACAAATCGCCGTGCTTGACGGCGGCGATCGCCTCGGCGCCTGCCGTGGCCGCGGGCAGTGTTGTGTAGTAGGGGATCTTGGCCATCAGCGCGGCGCGCCGGATCGACTTTGAATCAGCCAGAGCGCTTTGGCCTTCGGTGGTGTTGAACACCAACTGCACCTCGCCATTCGCCATGGCATCGACAATGTGCGGGCGGCCTTCCAGAACCTTGTTGACGCGCAGGGCCGCAACACCCTTGTTGACTAGGTAGCGCTGAGTGCCGCCAGTGGCGACGATCTTGAAGCCCAGTTCGGTGAGTTTGCGCGCCGCCGGCAGAACACGAGCCTTGTCCTGGTCACGCACCGAAATGAATGCTGTGCCGTCGACTGGCACCTTGGCGCCGACACCAAGCTGGGCCTTGGCAAATGCCATGGCGAAATCCGTATCAAGGCCCATGACCTCACCGGTTGAGCGCATTTCCGGGCCAAGCACCGTGTCGACACCGGGAAAGCGGGCAAACGGAAACACGGCTTCCTTGACGCCGATATGTTTTAGCTTCCGGTTTTTCAGCTGGAACGAGGCAAGCGTTTCCCCGGCCATGATGCGAGACGCGATCTTGGCAATCGGGTGACCGACCACCTTGGCCACAAACGGCACGGTACGCGACGCGCGCGGGTTGACCTCAAGCACGTAAATCTCGTCGTCCTTGATGGCGAACTGCACGTTCATCAGGCCCACGACACCGAGCGCCTTCGCCAGTACGGCAGACTGCCGCTCAAGCTCATCTATGATGGCCTTTTTCAACGAGTGGGGCGGCAGCGAACAGGCGCTGTCTCCGGAGTGCACGCCGGCTTCCTCAATGTGCTGCATCACGCCGGCAATGAACACGTCCTGGCCATCGCACAGGGCGTCCACGTCGACCTCGATGGCGTTGGACAGATAGCTGTCGATGAGCACGGGAGACGAACCGGACACAACAACGGCTTCGTTGATGTAGCGTTTGAGCCCTTCGGTATCGCGCACGATTTCCATGGCGCGACCACCGAGCACGTAGGACGGTCGGATAACCACCGGGTACCCTATTTTCTCGGCAATCTTGAGAGCCTCGGGACCTGACTTTGCGATCCCGTTGCTCGGCTGGCGCACCTTGACGGTGTCGAGCAGGTTGGCAAACCGGTCGCGGTCCTCTGCCAGGTCAATGGCGTCCGGCGAGGTGCCGAGAATGGGAATACCGGCCTTTTCGATGGCATCGGCCAGCTTGAGCGGTGTCTGCCCGCCGAACTGGACAATCACGCCGCGCAGTTCCCCGGACTTCTGTTCCGCCAGCAACACCTCCAGCACGTCTTCTTCGGTCAACGGCTCGAAGTACAGACGGTCAGAGGTGTCGTAGTCGGTGGACACCGTTTCCGGATTGCAATTGATCATGATGGTTTCATAACCGGCATCGGAAAGCGCGAATGCCGCATGGCAGCAGCAATAGTCGAACTCGATGCCTTGGCCGATGCGATTGGGACCACCGCCCAGGATAGCGACCTTGTTCGCATCGGAGACCTGCGCCTCATTGCCGTCATTGCCGGGCAGACCGACTTCATAGGTTGAATACATGTAGGCGGTCGGCGAGGCGAACTCGGCAGCGCAGGTGTCGATGCGCTTGTAAACCGGAATCACCTTGAGCTTGTGACGGGCCTTGCGGACCTTGGCCTCGGTCGTGCCGGCAAGGTGAGCCAGGCGTGCATCGGAAAATCCCATGGCCTTGAGCATGCGGAAATTGGCGGCGTCGCCGGGCAGGCCGTGCTCGCGCACGCGGCGCTCGGTTTGTATTATCGCCGACAGTTGCTCAATGAACCACGGATCGTACTTCGACGATTCGAACACCTGTTCGTTGGTGGCACCGCGCCGCATGCACTCGGCAACCTTGAGCAGCCGGTCAGGCGTCGGTTGCGACATGGCGCGGCGGAACACGTTTTTGTCCTCATCCTTGCCGTGGCCTTCCAGTTCGATTTCGTCGAGACCGGCCAGCCCGGTTTCCAGGCCGCGCAGCGCCTTTTGCAGGGATTCGGCAAATGTACGCCCGATAGCCATGACCTCGCCGACCGATTTCATGGCGGTGGTGAGGTTCGGCCTGGAGCCGGGAAATTTCTCAAAAGCGAATCGCGGGATCTTGGTCACCACGTAATCGATGGATGGTTCGAACGAGGCCGGGGTGGCGCCGCCGGTAATGTCGTTGTCCAGTTCGTCCAGCGTGTAACCGACAGCCAGGCGGGCGGCGACCTTGGCAATGGGAAAACCGGTCGCCTTGGAGGCCAGTGCGGATGAACGCGAAACCCGCGGGTTCATTTCAATGACGATGAGACGGCCGGTTTCCGGGTTGACGGCAAACTGCACGTTTGACCCGCCGGTTTCCACGCCGATCTCGCGCAGCACCGCAATGGATGCGTTGCGCATCACTTGGTATTCCTTGTCGGTCAGCGTCAGGGCTGGTGCGACCGTTATGGAATCGCCGGTGTGCACGCCCATCGGGTCGAGGTTCTCGATGGAACAGATGATGATGCAGTTGTCGTCGCGGTCGCGAACGACCTCCATCTCAAACTCTTTCCAGCCCAGTACCGATTCTTCCACCAGCACCTCGGAGGTCGGAGAGGCTTCAACGCCGCTGAGGACGATGTCGTACAATTCTTCAAGCGTGTAGGCGATTCCGCCGCCGGTGCCGCCGAGCGTGAAAGACGGGCGAATGATCGCCGGCAGGCCGGTGAGCTTGTAGGCTTCAAAGGCCTGCTGCTGGGCGGTAAGGCGTTGCTCCTCGCGGCGTTCAAACTCGGTCTTTGCCCATTCCGTCTTGAATGCCGCGACGGCGTCTGAACCTTTGTCGGCAGCTTGGGCGAGGCCCTGTTCATAATCGCGGGCAAAGCGCTGTTTCAGGTCGGACGTGTTGACGAAGGCGGACCGCGGCGTCTCCAGCCCGATCTTCTTCATGGCGGTCCGGAACAGGTCGCGATCTTCAGCCTTGTCGATGGCCTCGGCACGCGCGCCGATCATTTCCACATTCCACTTTTCCAGAACCCCCCGCTTGTTCAGCGTGAGGGCAGTGTTGAGGGCGGTCTGACCGCCCATTGTGGGCAGCAAGACCAGCTTGTCATCGGGGCGTTCGGTGCGCTCTTTCTCGATAATCTTTTCGACGACTTCGGGGGTGATGGGTTCAATGTAGGTCGCGTGCGCAAGATCCGGGTCTGTCATGATGGTCGCCGGATTGGAGTTGACCAGCACAATGCGGTAACCCTCAGCCTTCAGTGCCTTACACGCCTGTGTGCCGGAATAGTCAAACTCGCAGGCCTGGCCGATAACTATCGGTCCCGCGCCGATAATCAGGACCGTGTCGATATCTTCACGTTTGGGCATGAGCGCTCTTTTTTGCAGGTGCGGCCCAAGCCGTCGGACGGGCGGGCGCAAATTCTGTGTGGGTTACACCATCAATCCGTCAGGTGCAAAGGCCAAGCTGTCGCGCAAGGCGATTTGTTGTGCTCGATCCACAGTTTACGGGCGAATTGCACGAATTTTGCGCAGATTCAGATTGGAGAGCGGACGTTTTGCTACTGCTTGCCGGGAATCAGCGCTTCAAAGCCTGCGGAGCTCGACGTTCGCTTGGTGATCAGCGCGCCGCCTGTTGCCTCGATCTCATTGCGTGAGTGCATGATAAGTTTCAGGGTCTTCATGGACAGGCTGAACGGTCCCGATACAGTGAGGCGGGCAGAGCCTTCTTCAGATCCAGTGAAAATCTCCACACTCAGGTCATCGCCGTCTTCACCGGCATCGGCGAATACCTGCTGCGTCAGCGCGGCAATTGCCGATAGCGCGTCTTCGCAACCGGCCGCGACGAACGGGCCCTGCTCGGGAAAGTCGCAACGTGCTGTTATCCACTCCGGCCAGTCGAAACCGTCAAGCGTGTTCAGGAGGAAAGCCGACAGATCATCAGGTCCATCAGCATCGGCGCCTGGTTGGTCAGCCGCTTCGGATTCCAGCGCGGCGGGACCTGGCTCAGCCGCAGGTCGTGCGGTTCGCTGGTGTTCAAAGGCATCACGCGTGTCGCGCATCAATGCACCGATAACAGCAGATGAACGCTGCTCGACGTGCTCCGGCAATGGCTGCCTGGCCCCGTCAGATGCAGCGTCCGGCGATTGCCGGCTCGATGCGATACGGTCGCGCAGGAGCTTTGAAAGCAATGAGGTGTCAGGTGTGCCTGCGCTCATGGGTCAGCAAATGTCCAGAAAAGCCATTTTGATCCGTCAATCTGCAACATTGCCGCCGCAATGGTAAACAAAGCGTAAATCACCGGTTTCACTGGGTTGTTGCAGCCCTTGCCGGCAGGCAGGTCCAGTCACCCAGCTTGCGTTCCCAGTGGTCGTTGAGCCAATTCACGTTGCCTCCGTCGGGATGCAGCGTCAGTTCGCAAAACTTCAATTGCCCG
>JBCCVY010000242.1:0-5949 GCA_039194725.1 Pseudomonadota bacterium | reverse complement strand
TCGCGGATGTTCTCCAGGATCGGCACCAGTGTCTCAAGGTCATGGCCGTCGACCGGACCCACATAGTAAAACCCCAGCTCTTCGAACAGCGTTCCGCCCATGACCATGCCACGGGCATATTCGTCGACCCGCTCTGCCGCCTTGCGCAGGGTCTTGGGAAACTTCTTGGACAGCTGCAAGGCGATGTCGCGCAGCGACAGGAACGGATGCGTGGACACCAGCCACGACAGGTAGTTGGTCAGCGCGCCGACACCGGGTGCAATCGACATGCCGTTGTCGTTCAGGATCACCAGCATCCGGCTGTCCTGGGCACCGGCATTGTTCATTGCCTCATACGCCATGCCGGCGCTCATCGAGCCGTCTCCGATAACGGAAATGACGTGATTGTCGCCACCTTTCAGGTCACGGGCGACGGCCATGCCAAGACCTGCGGAAATCGAGGTCGAGGAATGCGCAGCGCCAAACGGATCGTATTCGCTTTCGGTGCGCTTGGTGAAACCGTAAAGCCCGTCGGACTGGCGAATCTTGCGGATGCGATCCCGACGGCCGGTCAGGATCTTGTGTGGATAGGCCTGATGGCTGACATCCCAGATCAGCCTGTCAGCCGGCGTGTTGTAGACATAGTGCAATGCCACTGTCAGCTCCACGACCCCCAGCCCAGCGCCGAAGTGGCCACCGGATTCCGAGGCTGCATCAATCGTTTCGGCACGCAGTTCGCTGGCCACTTGCAGCAAATCCTCATGCTTGAGCCGCCTCAAGTCGGCAGGATAGGAAATGGTGTCAAGCAGTGGTGTCGATATTGGCATGTCAGCTCTTTTGTCTGTTACGTTGTTCTTCGATCAGTCAGGCGCATCGGCACTTACTTAGGCACGGCACCGTCCAAGTGCAATTGCGCGATCCGCGTCACGACACAGTCGCATCACAAGACTCCGCTGTTTATACCAATATGGCATGCGAGCCAACCTCTGCCTTGGTCGCGTCTTTCAAACTTTAGTCAGGAGCATGCATCACCGCCCCATCTCTGTTACAACAGCCCCTTTATGGCACCTTTGAGGCCATAAAGCATGAATTGCGGTTTCGACAATTCAACTCTGGTGGCCACCGGATCAAGCCGCTTCAGCTTGTCGACCAGTTTCCATGCAATGGAAATGATGACGCCGGATTCCATTGCCAGTGATCTGCTGTTCAGTTTTCCCGGCAGTTTGTCCGCTGTCAGGAGCAGGTCTTCGGTTCCTTCAAGGCATTTCATCTGTACGGCGCGCAGGGCAGGCGGTGATGCCTGTTCAAGCAACATGTTGATGTCTGCCCCGGTCTCTGCACACCAGTCCAGCGGCAGATAGCACCGGTCCAGCTCGCGCAGGTCGTCGGCACAGTCCTGCAGATGATTGATGACCTGCAGCGCATTGCACAGCGCATCGGAATATACGAAATGTTCCTTGCTTTCGCCGTGCAGTTCCAGCAGGTAGCGGCCGACCGGCGCTGCCGAACGCAGGCAATAGTCGATCAGGTCATCCCACGTATTGTAGCGGCTCTTCACCGCATCCTGCCTGAAAGCCGATACCAGGTCGCTGCCGTGCGCCAGATCGACATTGGTCTCGAGCATGCTGGCACGCAGCGCTGTCGCCTTGGCAACCGCGTCATCCGGGTTT
Organism: Pseudomonadota bacterium; assembly: GCA_039194725.1. Classification (GTDB taxonomy): domain Bacteria; phylum Pseudomonadota; class Alphaproteobacteria; order Rhizobiales; family Aestuariivirgaceae; genus Anderseniella. The sequence goes on along the minus strand of JBCCVY010000242.1, from coordinate 4,300 downwards.
TCGGTGCGCCCGAGAAGCGCGTCGTCCATGGCATTGAGCCCAGCAATCTTGTCCTGGGGCAGCGCGTCAGGATTGTCGGCAATATCATCGATGGCGCGCGCAAACGCATAATAGGTCATCACATGCGGGCGCAGCCGCTTCGGCAGCAGGAATGAGCCAACCGGAAAATTCTCGTCAGCCGCACCCTTGCCGGACGGTGTCTCAACCGTGTTCACATTGTTGCTCATCGAGGGTCACACAGTTTGACGAGCGCCCGGGTCATGTCGCTGGCCGGATCGGCCAGATGCCGCACCACAGTGAAGTGGTCATCATCGCCCAGGGCGTGCCAGTTGCACTCGATGCCGGCCCCGCCCCAGCATGCCGCCAGTGTTTCGCTCTGGCGGTGATATTCGCGTGATTCTGCTCCGCCCACCCAGGCTTCAAACCGGCCGTGGCGCGGCGAGGGCCACAGCAGCGGGCTGCATTCAATCGACATGTTCTGATCGATGCCGATGCGCTGATTGATGGCGGTCGGCATGAGAGGGCGCAGGTCATACAGGCCGGAGATGCCCAGTCCGGCGCTGACCAGTTTTTCCGGGCCGCCGTGGCTTGTCCAGTCCGTGGCAAACATCGCAGCGGCCAGATGTCCGCCGGCGGAATGCCCGGCAACGACCAGTCTGCGGCCGTGCATGTTCCACAGCGCGACACACAGCCTGCGAACATCATCTATGATGTCGCGCACGCTGACCTCCGGCGCCAGCCGGTATGACGGGATCGCCATGTCCAGCCCGTGGGCAGCCACCCCGGCTGCCAGATGCGAGAACGAGGACCGATCAAGCGCCTGCCAGTATCCGCCATGCACGAAGACCACGACCGGCGCTTCATCTCGGCCATTGGCGGGGAAAAAGTCGAACCTTTGCCGTTCATGATCGCCATAGGGTGTGTTCGGTTCGCACTCTGCCGCGGCGCGGTAGCTCGCGGCATCGTTTGCCCATCCGGCGATCACCTTCTCATGGTCCGGCACGCGGGCACGGTTGTTGTATTCGGCTTCGAAATCGATCATGTGCATGCTTACCAACAAACTCTAAATGTCGAATTCCTCGATGGTCTCAACCGCTGATCGCAGAGCTTCTGACCATTTCGCCGAAATGGCGCGGAAATAGGGATCATCCTGTTCGATACGCCGGACCCGATCAATGCTCAGATGGTCGGTGTTGTAGACCACCATGTCTATCGGCATGCCGACGGAGAGGTTTGAGCGAATGGTTGAATCGAAGGACAGCAATACCACCTTTGCAGCCTCGCCCAGCCGCATGTCCTGATTGGCCACCCGGTCGAGTATCGGCTTGCCGTATTTGTGCTCGCCGATCTGGAAGAACGGGGTGTCTGCCTTGGCCTCGATAAAATTACCTTCCGAATAAATCTGATAGAGTCTGGGCTCTTCCTGTCCGATCTGTCCGCCAAAGATGAACGACGCCGAAAAGGCATCGCTGGTCAGGCCCTGGTCGACATGGTCCTGGCGGACGGTCTTCAAGGTTTCCCCGACAAGTTTTGCTGCCTGGAACATGCTGGCCACGGTTCTCAGGCTGCCGTTTGTATCTTCGTCGTCCGGGTGATCGAACCTTTCTTCCAGCATTGCGACAACCGCCTGGGTGACGGCCAGGTTGCCGGCTGACATCATCATGAACACCCGTTCGCCGGACACTTCGAACGTCTGCAGCTTGCGAAAGGTGGAAATGTTGTCGAGCCCGGCATTGGTGCGGGTGTCGGCCGCCATAACCAGGCCGCGATCAAGTTTTAGGCCAACGCAATATGTCATGAGGTTACCCGGCGCTGCCTGGGGCGAGCTGTAAGTGGATTGGTGGAATCACCGGTAACCTACTGCTCGGCGATGCTTTCAACAAGCACTTCTACGTTCATTCGCTCGGCGCTCGCCGACAGGCCGCGGCGAACCCCCTTTGCGGGCGTGGCGCCGGAAACATCCATTCCGGTGGCCACCCGCACGTATCGCTCGTCCGGGCTGAGCTGGTTCGAAACGTCGAAGCCCACCCAACCCAGGTTGGCTACATAGGCCTCTGCCCAGGCATGGCTTGCCTCTGCCAGTACATTTTCACCCACCCCCATGTAACCGGACACATACCGCGCTGGCACACCCAGTGTCCGTGCGGCGGAGATGAACACGTGGGCGTGGTCCTGGCATACGCCCTTGCCGTCACGCATGGCATCTGCGGCGGTGGTGTGCTCGTCGGTGGCGCCGATGACATAATCCACCTTGCCCAGAACTGACGCTGAAAGGGAATGCAGTTGCTCGAGGCCTGACAAGTGGTCAAGACTGTTCGCCAGTGCTTTGATGGCCGCGCTGGCCTCAGTCGCAGGTGTGCTTGCAAGATAGGCCTGGATCGGCACTGAACCGGATCCATGGCCGGTCACACCGGCAGTATCCTTGGTCCTGACCGTGCCGGCCGCGACAACGGTGATCTCCGCCAGGTCGACGGGCGGCGTTGTCAGGTGCGCCACATTGCCGAAGGCATCGACGTATTCAAGCGCGCCTTCAATGCCCGGAGCCTCGATCGTCCAGTCGAGCACCGACTGGCTGGCAGTGTCGCGCGGTGTCAGGTATAGCCGCTGCACCAGATGAGCGCCCGGGTTGTCATAATGATAGGTCGTTGCGTGCCGGATGTGGATTTTCATGGGAAATTGTACGCGGCTGCTATTTCAGACGTCAGCCGATTGTTCCTGGCAATGAAATCCGACAGGAACTCATGCAGTCCGTCCTGGAAGATTTTCTCCATGTTGGCGGTCTTGAGAAGGGTTTCCATATCGGTTGCCGTTTCGTGGCAGGGCAGCGTCAGGTCATACTCCCTTTCGATCTCGCGCAGGGCTTTGTTGCTGATCCAGTCACAGCAAAACAGCAAAGAGCGCGGCATGGCCGGGTTCAGGATCAGGAACTGCGCCACGTTCCACGGCTTGTAGCTGGCGTCCCGATATGCCCACCTGTATGCGCGATGTGCGGATACTGAGCGCAGTAAGGATGCCCATTGCTGGCGGTCCACGGAACTGCCCGGTCCGGAGCCACGCGGCAGCAGGATGTGATATTTCACGTCCAGAATACGCGCAGTATTGTCAGCCCTTTCGATAAACGTGCCTGCCTGGCAAAAGTGAAAACTGTCCTGACGCAGCGCGGTGCCGAGCATGGCTCCACGAAACAGCATGGAGCGCTGTTTGATCCAGTCGAGAAATCCCGGCAGTTTGTCACTGGACAATTGGCTCATGCGTATCGATGACAGCTCGTTCCAGGTCGCGTTGAGCGATTCCCATACGTCACGGCTCAGCGCGGTGCGCACCGCACGGCCGTTGTTGCGCGCCGTTTCCATGCTGGACCGGATGCTTGACGGGTTTTCCCGGTCCAACACCAGGTGCTGGATGACATTTGCCTGGCTGGCAGTGTCGTATTTGTCGGCAAATGTCGCCTCGCAATGGGCGCTGCGCAGGGTGGAACTCCAGTCATCCTGATGGGCGCGGAACGGCTTCGGCATCAGCGAGATGCGATAGCTCACCTCGATCAGGCGGGCCATGTTTTCAGCCCGCTCCATATAGCGCGCCATCCAGAACAGCGATGCAGCGGTGCGACCTAACAGCATCAGTCCTCCAGCACCCAGGTGTCCTTGGTGCCGCCTCCCTGGCTGGAGTTGACCACAAGCGATCCCTGTTTCATGGCCACGCGCGTGAACCCGCCCGGAGTAATGCGCAATCGGTCTCCGGTCAGGGCAAACGGCCGCAAGTCCACATGTCTCGGCGCCACGCCGGATTTTACGAAGGTCGGGCACGACGACAGCGCCAGCGTGGGTTGCGCAATGTAGTTGCCGGGCCGCTTTTTCAGTATCTGGCGGAAGGTGGCGACTTCCTTCTTGCTGGCGGTCGGTCCGACCAACATGCCGTAGCCGCCGGACCCGTGCACTTCCTTCACCACCAGCTCTTCAAGATGGTCAAGCACATAGGCCAGCGACTCGCTGTCTGAACACCGCCATGTGGGCACATTGTTCAGGATCGGCTTCTCGCCGGTATAAAACTCGACAATGTCCGGCATGAACGAATACACCGCCTTGTCATCTGCGATGCCGGCGCCCGGCGCATTGACAATGGTCACGCGCCCGGCCCGGTAAATGTCGAATATCCCCGGTACGCCCAGTGTCGAGGCCGGGTTGAATGTCAGCGGATCGAGAAAGTCATCGTCAATGCGCCTGTAGACCACGTCCACCCGCACCGGAGACTGGGTCGTGCGCATGTACAATTCCGCCTTCTTTGAACACGCCTTTCTGGC
>JBCCVY010000241.1:0-5949 GCA_039194725.1 Pseudomonadota bacterium | reverse complement strand
GCACGCAGCAGACTCATGGCGCGTCTGCCAGGATCATGTCAGAGGCCTTTTCACCGATCATCACGATTGGAGCGTTGGTGTTGCCGGAGACGAGGCGGGGCATGATTGAGCCGTCTGCGATCCTCAGCCCCGTGATGCCGTGCACTTTGAGCTCCGGACTGACCACTGAGCCGCTGTTCGTGCCCATGGCGCAGGTACCGACCGGATGGTAGACGGTGGTGCCCACATCGCGGCAGAACTGCAGCAGGTCTTCGTCGCTGCGGACATGGGGTCCGGGCTCCATCTCCTCGGCCAGAAAGGGCTTCATTGCATCAGCTGCAAGGATCTTCCGCAGCTTCTTCAGGGCGTTGATGTTGGCCAGACGGTCAGCTTCCTTCGCGAGATAGTTGACGTTGATTGCCGGCGCAGCGAACGGGTCGGCACTGACTGCGTGTATGGTTCCGCGGCTTTCCGGGCGAAGCTGGCAGATCGAAGCTGTGAATCCGGAGAACGGATGGAGCTTGTCTCCCATACTGTCGGAACTGAACAAGATGAAATGAACCTGAATGTCAGGTGAGACCATGGAGGGATCTGTCCTGAAGAACGCAGCGGCATAGCCGGCGCTGACCGTCAGCGGACCGGTGCGAAACAGGGCATAATGCAGGCCCAGCTTCACCTTGCCCAACCATGATCGGGTGGCGTCATTCAGGGTGACCGGTTGCTTGGCGCGCAATACCATGCGGACCTGAAAATGGTCTTGCAGGTTTTCCCCAACGCCAGGCAGATGACAGACGATGGGGACGCCGAGATTGCTCAAAATGTCCGCGTTGCCGATACCCGACAGTTCCAGAAGCTGAGGAGAGTTGATCGCGCCTCCGCACAGGATGACTTCTCCAGATGCGCGTGCCGATCTTGCGGTTCCGTTCTGGACAAACTCGACCCCGCACGCGGCGGCGTCCTCAATCTGCACCCGTGTGGCATGGGCGTGGGTTTCAATACGCAGGTTGGCGCGAGACCTGGCCGGGTTGAGATATCCCACTGCGGTGCTGCAGCGCCGTCCGTTGCGCGATGTCGTCTGGAAATACCCAACACCTTCCTGATGATCGCCATTGAAGTCGTGGTTGAGGGGCAGTCCCTGTTCGACGCCAGCTGCGATGAAAGCATCACACAAGGGATGTGGCTCGCGCTGGTCTGAGACGGCTAGAGGACCGCCGACGCCGTGCAGGCTGTCTTCACCGCGCTGCTGATCTTCGGCCCTCTTGAAGTACGGCAAGACATCTGCGTAAGACCATCCCGCATTGCCCAACTGCCGCCAGAGATCGAAGTCTTGCCGCTGCCCGCGTATGTACAGCAGTCCATTGATCGAGCTGGTGCCGCCAAGCACCTTGCCGCGCGGCTGATATATCCTGCGGCCATTGAGTTCGGGTTCGGGCTCCGTCTCGTACATCCAATTGACACGACGGTTCCGGAACGTTTTCGCGTAACCGATGGGAATGTGGATCCAGGGATTGAGATCACGCCCGCCTGCCTCCAGCAGCAGCACCTTGTGTCGTCCGGAAGCGGTGAGACGGTTTGCCAGCACGCAGCCGGCAGATCCGGCTCCTACAACGATGTAATCATAGGTGCCGATCGATCCTGAACCTGTGCTCATCCTGCCTCACCCTCCGGTCAAACTCCGCCAGGGCAAGGTACTCATCCGGTTCCCGGGCTTGCAAGCATCAGTACGTCGGGTTCGTCGCCAGGGAAAGGCCGGCGATTGCCGCGAAATCCGGATGCCTGCGTGGCATCCGAGGACAATCTTCGGTAGTGTTCGGGCCACAAATGCCGAAGATCTGTGTTGACGCAGATTCGCCGCCACACCTGTGGTTCAACGCCAGCGCCTGGCATGTCTGCAGCAGTCGCGTCCAGGAGGTAACCCATTGTCGCACTCTCGGTTCAGTCCTCCGGGCTCTCAATTGTTGAACGACATCAAAGGCATTGTCGGTGGTGCAGGGTGGAAAAACCTGGCGGATGCACCGCGGTATCGTGATGATCCGCGCGGGCGCTTCAAGGGCAGGGGGTGCTTGGTTGTCCTGCCCAACTCGACCGAACAGGTGGCCGCCATTGTCCGGCTCTGCAACTCGGCCAGGGTGGGCATTGTGCCCTACAGCGGCGGGACCGGTGTTGTGGCTGGACAGTTGTCAGTTGACAGCGACAACGCACTCATCATGTCGCTTGAGCGGATGAACAAGGTACGCCAGATCTCTGTTGACGACAGTGTCATCGTGGCTGAGGCGGGGTGCATTCTTGAGCACGTTCACAGCGCCGCGCTGGACCGCGGCATGATGTTCCCGTTGAACATGGCATCGAAGGGAAGTTGCTGTATCGGCGGAAACCTGGCCACCAATGCTGGCGGCATTCAGGTACTGCGATACGGCAATATGCGCGACCTGTGCCTGGGAATTGAAGCTGTGCTGCCGTGTGGCACGATCCTGAGTGAGCTGAGCCCGTTGCACAAGAACAACACCGGCTATGATCTTCGTCATCTGCTGATCGGCAGCGAAGGGACCCTCGGGGTCATTACCGCTGCGTCGCTGATGCTGAAACCGGTCGATCAGGAAACTGCAACGGCTCTTTTGGCCATCAAATCCCCGGCGCACGCGCTGAAGATCTACAACGAGATCAAGATACACCTGGGCGATGCAATCTCGGCTCTCGAACTGATGAGCGGGCTGGGGCTGGAACTGGTTGTCGCAAAGTTTCCATCGCTTCGAAACCCGTTTGAACGGGGCTGTGACTGGGCTTTGTTGCTGGAAGCCACCGGTCCGCTGGGCGTTGGCGATCGCCTGCAGAGCGCACTGGCGGGCTGTCTTGACAAGGACCTTGTGGTGGATGCCATTGTCGCGCAATCGCCATCACAGCGGGACAGTCTCTGGGATTTGCGTGAGAACACCCCCGAAGCAAACCGTATGGCGGGTGCGTTCTGCAACAGCGACACTTCTGTTCCGATAAGCAGGGTCGACGCCTTTGTCAGCGATACCTTCAAGGCGATTTGCGACATCCACCCGGACGTCCGGATCAATTGCTACGGGCATATCGGGGACGGGAACATTCATCACAACGTCATGCCTCCAGTGGGCGTGGCCAAGGCCGAATTTGTCGCGTCAAACCCAGGCATCGTCGACGCCGTTCGCATGGCGATCAACGAGATCAGCCATCGTCATGGCGGATCGATCAGCGCCGAACACGGCATAGGCAGGCTCAAGACACGTGACCTGGAAACCTTTGCCGGCAAGGCAAGATACGACACCATCCGGCGCATCAAGCTGGCGCTGGACCCCAACAACATCATGAACCCGGGCGCACTCATTGATTGAGCCGGTCCGGTGCCAGGTTCGGCCAGGCTTTCTTATTCCGCCAACAGCAGCCGCAGCTGGGCGATGAATGCGCCGGGTGTTCCGCCGGCAAGTGCCAGCGCCAGCAAGGCCTTTTCCGGCACGCGCCAGTCCCCCCTGATGGCGCAAACCTTGTCCCATGCGAACACGGCAAAAGTGACCAGATTGATGCCGGTGAGATAGAGAATCAGCAGATAGGTTAGATCCATGAACCAATCATGCGACCGGTCTCACCCGGCCGGCAACAGGCGGGTTGGAGATGGTCATCTGCGGGACCGTCCCTGAGCGGAATCACCTTGTTATCCAAAGTGCAGCGGCGATGTGGTCATCGAGTGGTGCGATGCGTCCCTTGAATGAACGCCGTCCGGCGAGCGCCGGTTTGTTGTTCGCCATGAGGCTGGCCCGGAAGGTGCCGCGGGTTTCATCGGGTTCGATGCGTACGTCGTGATACTCCAGGAACGTGCGGGCACTGGGGAAGTACGCCTTGTAGAAAGCTTCCTTGGCGACGAAGTGCAAAAGCGCGGCTTCGCCGGAACGGCCGGGACTTTCGTCGGCGCGGCAAATGCGGGATGCCACATCGGCCGGCAAAGACTTGCGAAGTTCGACGTCGACGCCGACACCGACGAGATCATGTGTCAGGCCGACATGGGCAATGCACAGATTGCGGCTGTGGCTGATGGTGCCGACAAATCCCGGCGGCCATACAGGGACCCGGTGCTCATCGGCTGGTATCGCGGTGGCAGCGCAACCGAGTTTTGCCAGGGCGACCCGGGACAGCCGGCGCCCGGTGTGAAACTCATTGCGGCGTTTCTTCACCGCGCGGGTCATCGCTGCGGCTTCTGTGTCGTCAAACGGTTCGGTGTTATCAATCGGTCCGGCCGCGACCGCGGTTCCGGCGGGAGAATTGCGCTCAATCCATGCGGCAGCCAGATCAGAGGTCAGTTCGGAAATGGCAATAGTTCCTCTTCTCAATCCTGAAAAGTGCATCGGCTGCTGTGTACATGCCTTGGTGTGGCGCTCCCTTGCAGGCACAGGTGTTCAATCAGAAGCTGCATGGAATGCCGACGTTACCGGCCTGTCGCCATCGAAGCAACCCGGACGCACCGGGAAAGCAGCAGCATAGTATGACAAGATCATTGTTCTCTAAAATATTTATTTAAATCAATATCTTAATTGTTTTCACTGAGGCGTTGATTCAAGCCTGAGAGGCTTGTTTTTCCAATTCCGGTGTTCGGCACCAGACAGTGGTTTGCAGCAGCTACTGTTTGAGGGCCTGGATTACGGAATTGATGGCAGGGCTCGCCGCGAGCCGTTTCGGATACGCAATCAGATAGTCGTGCTGCATGGGAACAGGCGGTGAGTTCAACAGTGCCAGGCTGCCGGACGAAAGGTCACCGGCAGCAATTTTCTGCGGGATCAGCGCGGCGCCGAAACCGTGTCTTGCAAATCTGAGCGCGGTGCTGCTGGCCTGAACGCGCAGCCCCAGATTGTGGTCGATGATACGTCGGGCGGACACAACCTGATTCCAGCTTGGCGATGTCGAAAAGTCCGGCCCCCAGTCGGTGTGGATCAGGTGCCGGTCGTCGATCTTTTCCGGCGACGCGCCATGTGCGGCAACAAATCCGGGAGACGCCACTGCCACCAGACAGTCCGAAAACAGTGCTTCCACCTGGTAGTCTCCGTAAAGGTCGTGGCCATAGAAGATGCGCATGTCCACTTTGTCGCGAACAAAATCAATCGGATCATGCTCGACGCGTATGTCGAGCGACGCGCCAAGATCTGAACCATCGAGCATGGACAGTTTCGGTGCCAGCCAGGTTTCGGCGACTGATTGGGGAGCGCTCAACACCAGGCGCCTGTGCCGCTGCGTCCTCTGCATCAGGTCGGACAGGTCCTCAAGCGTTGCCATGGACTGCCCGAGCCGCGGATAGGCGGTCAGCCCGGCATCGCTCAGCGAGATGCGATTGCCTTGCCTGATGAACAGCACCTTGTCCCAAAAGTCCTCAAGCAGTCTTACCTGCTGGCTGACTGCGGCCGAGCTGACGCCCAATTCGCGCGCTGCATTGGCGAAAGAGCCGGTGCGGGCGGCGGCTTCGAACGCACGCAACGCGTTGAGGGGGGCAATGCGGCGCAAATCACTACTCTCCGAAAGAATATCTAATGGTCCACAATTAAAAACAGTATTTCTGGAACGGCCATTTGGCAACATACTGTCTGCCAGCTGGCAGTGAGGTGCTGATGCAGAATACGATTGATCTGGACCGCTATCCCCTGGACAAGCCACACAGCCCGGCATGGTCGGCACTGGTCGCAGAGTGCAGGGCCAGACTGGCTGCAGATGGCCTGTTCAGCTTGCCGGGATTTGTGCGCGATGACGCCCTGGCGGCGGTTGTCGATGAATTGAAGCCGGTGTTGGAGGAGCGCGCGTTTGTCCATGCGCGCCGCCATAACATTTATTTCAGCAAGTGCATTGACGGGCTGCCGGCCGCGCATCCGGCCCTGCAGGAATTTGAAACCTCAAACCGGACCATCTGTGCCGATCAAATCGGCCACGCCATTGTCATACAGCTTTACGAGTGGGTACCTTTCGCTGAAT
>JBCCVY010000240.1:0-5955 GCA_039194725.1 Pseudomonadota bacterium | reverse complement strand
GGCGGCAACCGAAGACCCGCACACCATGCAGTTCTTCTCCGGCGTGATTGTTTTTGTCTTCCTGGCACGGGCTGCCGGTGCCGGCACCGCAGCCGGCATTCCCATTCTCGCCATCGTCTGGCCGAGCCCGGCGCAATGGCTCGCGCTGGCCGGCGTCGGCGTCATCGCAACCGTGTGCCATCTGATGATCGTGCACGCCTTCAAGCGGGCACCGGCATCGGTTCTGGCTCCGTTCCAATATCTGGAAATCGTGTCTGCCACCATCTTGAGCTACCTGGTGTTTCAGGACGTTCCCAACGCCTGGAAATGGCTCGGCATCTCAATCATCATTGGCTCGGGCCTGTATGTCTGGTGGCGCGAGCGGCAGGTCGGTTAGAGGCTCCAGCGCAGCTTTCATCAATGGTGAGCGCGCATCGCACAAGCCGTCAATCACATTGAAGTGGTGCTGGCCCGGGACAACCGCGCACCGCGTCCAAGCTCCCATGCCACGCCAGGTATTGGCGATCAGTTCAGACTGGCGCAGAAACTCCGGCCGTTCCTGCTCGCCCACCCACGCTGTCAGCCTGCACGGCGGACCGGGCATCCTGAACGCCGGACTGAGATGCATTGCGTCATGATCGGTCAATTGCAGTCGACCGTTCATCTGTGTTTTCACAAGTGGCCGCAGATCGTGCAGCCCGGAAATGGAAACCGTATGGATTATCCGCTGCTGGACCTCGAACTCCAACGGTGACCCATCGCACACCATGTAGCTGGCCAGATGCCCCCCAGCCGAGTGGCCGGTCAGGACAATCGGACCCGGTACTTTGCCTGCAGCATGCCGGACGGCAGCTGCAACCATACCGCTGATATCGGCGATACTGGCTTGCGGGCACAGAACATAGGACGGCATCGCCACTGCCCAGCCGCAGTCTACAGCGCCCTGTGCAAGGTGAGACCAGTAGCTCTTGTCAAATTCGATCCAGTAGCCGCCATGGACAAACACCAGCAGTCCCATCGGCTTGGTATCGGGAAGAAACAGGTCGTAGGCCTGGCGCGGACCTCCTCCATAGGCGATGTCCAGTTCGCACCTTGTGTTTGCGCGATAATGCGCTGCCGGTTCAATCCAGGCCTCAGGCCAGCGATGGCCGTCTGCGATATGAGCCGCGTTGGCGTATGCATCATCCCAGTCGGTGATCTGAAATTCGCTCATACTAGAGCCTTTCTGCCTTAGATTGTGCCGTTTGATGGCATCAAACAGTTCACTCGGCTAGGCGCAAAGTGAAGCGCGATGTGGGACATCGGGCAAGCTTTGCAACGACGCCGATGGACTGATTTGGTCCACCGAAGGCCGGTTTTCTGCGCCCACTGGACTGCGTTACGTCTCCCTTGTGGTCAACCAGGCCACTGCGGGATCCGTGCCTAGCCAGCAGACGCAGAAAATCGGTCAAACGATACAATCTAAGTCAGAAAGGCTCTAGGCTCCCGCCTTACAGCTCGGTTCTGACGCGCCACAGTTCGGGAAACAGCTCCACTTCCAGCATGCGCTTCAGGTAGGACACACCTTCCGTCCCGCCGGTGCCCCGTTTGAACCCGATCACCCGTTCGACCGTAGTGACATGGTTGAACCGCCAGCGCCGGAAATAGTCTTCGAAATCGACCAGCTTTTCCGCCAGTTCATAGTGCGTCCAGTGTTGCTGCGGGTTTTCATACACCGCTTTCCAGGCTGCCTGCACGCTGTCATCGTGACGATGGGCACGCTGCACATCCCGGTTCAGCACGTCCGCTGATATAACGAAGCCCGACCGGGAGAGCGCTGCAATCACTTCGTCGTAAAGGCTGGGCCGCGCAAGCTCGGCTGCCAGCAGTTCGACAAGATCGCTCCGATGGGCATGGGGCTTCAGCATGGCATGGTTGCGGTTGCCGACGACAAACTCGATGAGCCGGTACTGCCATGACTGGAACCCGGACGACTGCGCCAGGTCTTCGCGAAATGACGTGTATTCGCTCGGCGTCATGGTGCGCAACACATCCCAGGCGCTGTTGAGCTGCTCGAATATCTTCGACACCCGCGCGAGCATCTTGAAGGCCGGTGGAAAACGATCTTCTTGAATGGCCGTGCGCGCTGCATTGATCTCGTGCAGCACCAGCCGCATCCACAGCTCCGACGTCTGATGCTGAATGATGAACAGCATCTCGTCGTGGGTCTCGCCCAGCGGCATCTGCGCGGAAAGTATCTGATCCAGGTTGAGATAGTCGGAATAGCTCATCTTGGCGCTGAAATTCATCTGCGCGCCTTCCTGTGCGGGATCGTAAGGTTGGTCGCCCATCAGGTCACCGCCGCGCGTTGTCTGAACTGCTGCCGGTCCCAGGCCTTGTTGCGCATGATGTCATCCAGAATCACGACTGCTTTCATCACGTCATCCTTGTCGATGTACAACGGCGTGAAGCCGAAGCGCATGACGTTGGGTGCCCTGAAGTCACCGATCACGCCGGCGGCGATCAGCGCCTGCATGGCGGCGTAGCCATCGTCGAACGCAAACGATACCTGGGATCCACGATGTTCCGGTTGACGCGGGCTGACCAGCTTCAGTTGCGGGCAGCGGTCCTCGACTTCGCGGACAAACAGTTCGGACAATTCAATGGATTTGGCCCGCACCTCGTGCAGGGAGACGCCTTCCCAGACATCCAGCGCTGCATCGAGTGCCGCCATCTGCAACACCGGCGGCGTGCCGACCCGCATACGCTCAATGCCGGGCGATGGCCGGTAGTCCATGTCAAACGCGAACGGCGCCGCATGGCCCATCCAGCCCGCCAGGGCCGGTTCGGCTGAATCGGCCAAGTCAGGGCGGGTATAGATAAAGGCCGGCGCGCCAGGGCCGGCGTTGAGATACTTGTAGGTACATCCGACCGCAAACTCCGCCTTGCTGCCGGCCAGGTCCACCGGCAGTGCGCCCGCCGAATGCGCCAGGTCCCACAAGGCGACTGCACCGGCATCATGGGCTTTGCGGGTCAGCGATGCCATGTCGTGCAGGCGTCCGGTCCGGTAATCGACCTGCGTCAGCAACATGACCGCAACGCTGTCATCCAGACTGTCGGCCACCTGTTCCGGTGCCACGGTCTTGAGTTCGACGTTACCATCCATGAGTTTGATTAGCCCTTCCGCCATGTACAGATCGGTAGGGAAATTGCCGGTGTCGGACAGGATGACGTTTCGATCCGGGCGCATTTTCAGGCCGGCCGCCAGCGCCTGATAGACCTTGATGGACAGGGTGTCACCGAGCACCACAGTGTTTTCGGGCGCGCCGATGATCGGCGCCAGCCGATTGCCCAGCTTGGCCGGCTGATGAAACCATCCAGCCTCGTTCCAACCCTTTATCAGCAGGTCGCCCCACTCATCCGTAACGGTCCGTGCAATCCTCGCCGCCGCATTCTTCGGCAGCGGACCCAGTGAGTTTCCATCCAGGTAGATGACGCCTTCGGGCAGGTGAAAGTGCTGTTTTCTCATATTGTCCTCGCTCACCACGGGCGTTCCCGCGCCAGCAGGAAACATACCGGAGATTTTCAGCAGAGCGAAAAAGTGCTTCTTAAACGCCCGGCTTGTCTGGCCTGCGCCGCGAACAAGTGAGGATGCTCACTCTCGGTTGCACTTCGGGTAGGCTAAATACCAGCCCACGGCCGCATGTACCATCATTGGCAGTTTACTTCAAACTTAAAACAATTTCATCTTGACGCCCGGCGGACGGCGGGCAACAGCGCTACAACAGTTTGACCCGCCGCAGCTCCCGTTCCAGCACATCGAGAAACCGCGACCTGTCCTGCTTTGTGAACGGTTTGCCGCCGCCGCCCTGGTCGAGCTGGTTGGCGGCGCGCAGGTCGGTCATGAGATCGCGCATCGACAAGACCTGGCCGATGTTCTTGTCGTCCAGAACTTCGCCATTGTGCTTGATCACGCTGGCTCCGGCTTCAATGCATCTTGCCGCCAGCGGGATGTCGCCGGTGATGCAGATATCACCCTTGCCTGCGTGCTCGGCGATCCACTTGTCCGCCACATCCGGCCCGTCCGGTACGATGACGGTTTCAACCAGCGGGTCGGGATCCGGACGAATGCCGCCGTTTGACACAATGAAAACCTTGACTGCGTGGCGCGCGGCCACGCGGGTCACTTCCGTCTTCACCGGACAGGCGTCTGCATCCACATAGATGGCGGTCAATAGACGACGACGGCCCGGATCGAGTCTCCGGCATGCATCAGGTCAAAACCCTTGTTGATGTCTTCCAGCGCCAGCGTGTGGGTGATCATCGGGTCAATGTCGATCTTGCCGTCCATGTACCAGTCAACGATCTTCGGCACGTCTGTGCGCCCGCGCGCGCCGCCAAACGCCGTCCCGCGCCACGACCGGCCGGTCACGAGCTGGAACGGGCGTGTCGCAATCTCCTGGCCTGCGCCGGCAACCCCGATGATGATGCTTTCACCCCAGCCCTTGTGGGCACATTCCAGCGCCATGCGCATCAGGTTGACATTGCCGACACACTCAAACGAATAGTCCGCACCGCCCCCGGTCAGCTCGACTATGTGGGCCACAAGGTCGCCGTCCACATCCTTAGGGTTGACGAAATGGGTCATGCCGAACTTGCGGCCCCATTCCTCCTTGCCGGGATTGAGGTCGACGCCGACGATCATGTTGGCGCCGGCAAGCCGCGCACCCTGAATGACATTCAGCCCGATACCGCCGAGACCGAACACCACGACGTTGGATCCAGCCTCCACTTTGGCGGTATTGATGACTGCGCCGATGCCGGTGGTCACGCCGCAGCCGATATAGCAGATCTTGTCGAACGGGGCTTTCTTGTTGACCTTGGCCAGCGCGATCTCCGGCAGCACCGTGTGGTTGGCGAACGTGGAACAGCCCATATAGTGCAGAACCTTCTCGCCCTTGTAGGAGAACCGGCTGGTGCCATCCGGCATCACGCCTGCGCCTTGCGTCGAGCGGATCTTCTGGCACAGATTGGTCTTCGGGTTGAGGCAGTACTCGCATTCGCGGCATTCCGGCGTGTAAAGCGGGATGACGTGATCGCCCACTTCAAGCGATGTCACGCCAGGTCCGACCTCGAGCACGACACCGGCGCCCTCATGGCCCAGAATGGCGGGAAATGCCCCCTCGGGATCGTCACCGGAGCGGGTGAACTCATCGGTGTGGCAGATACCGGTGGCCTTGATCTCAACCAGCACCTCGCCGGCCTTAGGGCCTTCCAGGTCCACCTCCACGATCTCCAGCGGTTTACCGGCCTCAAATGCTACGGCTGCACGGGTTTTCATTGTCTTCCCTCCCTCAACGCGGCGTTTTTATTGCGGTGCAGTTTGTCAACGAAGTGAGCCCGCCGCAACCCCTCAGGCAAGGCATCGCTGAAAAGGCTGCATCTCACCTCATGTTAAGATTTACTAACCTGTGCTGTTAGCTCTGGTCTTTTAGGTGAGACTTGTTGCACACTCTTCATGACCGGGCGTTTATCTGTCCGTTCGGGAGTATCACAGGGAGACAATTTCACGATGTCAGACAAAGACAAGCTCAACCGGATTTTGAAGTCGCCGAAGGTTTCACGGCGCGAGTTTATTCAATATGCCGTTGCCGGCGGTGTGACGGCAGGGCTGGCCGGTTCCATGTTCGACAAGGCCAGGGCAGCCACGCCTCAAAAAGGCGGCGCCTATATCCAGGCATTGACCGGCGGCGGCACCAAGGACGTGCTCGATCCGGCTCAAACCAATGATTCCTACATGATCAATGTGGGCAACCAGCTCAGGAACAACCTCACCGAAATCGGCCCGGATGGCCAGTTGCGTTCCGAGCTTGCTGAAAGCTGGGAAAGCGCTGACGCCAAGACCTGGGCGTTCAAATTGCGCAAGGGCGTTGAATTCCACAATGGCAAAAGCTTGACCCCGGAAGATGTGATAGCCACGATCAATCTGCATCGCGG
>JBCCVY010000239.1:0-5977 GCA_039194725.1 Pseudomonadota bacterium | reverse complement strand
GTAGCGGTGACGGCAACAACATCATAGTCGATATGGCTGCGGGGGCAGGTCTTGAAGATGTCGTGGATGTGTCAAGTTTCGGTTTCACCGATTTCGCCGAACTGCAGTCAGCGATGAGTGTGGTTGATGGTCGCGTCGTGCTTCAGCTCGATGCCAACACCAGTGTGCAATTCTGGGGAATTTCAAACATCAGCGAATTGAATCAGAACGACTTCATCCTGTGATTTTGCGATGGCTATGGGTCGCAACGGAGTCCGTCGATCAAAGTGCAATTGTCGACACCTGCTGACGACAATCCTCCTCGGGTAATTGACGCAATACTGCTGATGTGCAAGCAGGGCCGCGACCATTCACGCTGTTGCATCATCTGCTGCCCAATCGGTGTGTCTGCTGCTGCCAACTGGCACTGGTTTAAAGCGGTCATCTGAAATTCCCCAATGCTCATTGCGTAGCCCGAATATCCAGCTGGCTCACAATGCTGGTAAGCTTGAAACACGTGTTGACTGACAGACGGGAAATTAACGCAGTAGCGGCAGTCAGTCTGTGAGGCTGAACGGCTGCTGCAAATTCATGCGACCCAGCAGACCGATATGCGCTACTGAATTGTAATTTCCATATGATTTGCCGATTCGGCTACCTAAAATCTCGATATGCCGCTTGCCAGCGGGATTGGTGAAAACGCCTCCAGATCGGGCAGCTTGCCGGTGACGACAAGGTCGCCGCTGGTCAGCCAGGCATGTGCTTCAAGCTCACCTGCGGCATTTTTCCGGACGCCGATATTGAGCTTGCAGCTACGGTCAATCTCGTTCAGCCACATTGATCCTGCCATGGCCTGCAGCAGGCAATCAGACCGCCATGGCACACGAGAGGCCGCCGACTTTATTGCCCAGGCGACGAGCTCGATCT
Organism: Pseudomonadota bacterium; assembly: GCA_039194725.1. Taxonomy (GTDB): domain Bacteria; phylum Pseudomonadota; class Alphaproteobacteria; order Rhizobiales; family Aestuariivirgaceae; genus Anderseniella. The sequence goes on along the minus strand of JBCCVY010000239.1, from coordinate 5,071 downwards.
CAGCCGCGGTGGCCTCGGTGTGGGAGCCGTCTTTTTCAAACCGCTGCAGCACCACCTTTATGGGCTTCAGGCGGTGGTCAATGCGGGCTCTGGCGAGCAGCCAGACTGCCTTCAGCAGAGCGTTCCAGTGCCCGGCGGACAGGCGGCTTGCGCGCTGCCAGGTGCCGTCAGCGGATTTTGACAAGACCGTTCTCGATCAGCTCGGCGAGAAAATCGCGGGTGTCGGCTTCGCACTGCCCGCGCTCGACATCGTACTCCTCGATCAACGAGGTGCAGATATCGTCAAGCGTGATCTCCTCGCTGAGCTTTTCCCAGATCTGGTGCGCCGGACCTTCCAGCCCGTAATAGACACCACGCTCGGCATCCAGGAGCACGGTATCGTCTGGTCCCAGCTCTGCGGCAGGCAACTGGCTGGTGCGTATCAGAACGCTGTCAGGCTTTATGTCGTGTCGGCTCATGTACCAAAAGTGTCCCGGACGTGCGAAATAATCAAGTTCATGCAGTCTTCATGGCGCTCGGCATTGCGTGGCCTGACCAGATGAAAGGCCGGCACACTGCCGCACAGGCCCGCTGCCCACGTCATGAAGTGCTGTTCATGGTCCAATGGTTTGATGAGGTGGGTAAGCGACACATCCCGTCTCAGGCGCATCATGGCATTGAGCTGGCCCATGGGCGCAATGACGGGCTCAGCCGTTTCATCCTCGTGCCAGTCGGTAAAGTACAGCCCGGCCATTGGGCTGGGCCAGCTGCTGTATGCGTCAGGCACCAGGTGGATGTGCTTGCCGAAACGGTACGAATCCACCGCCAGATGATCACTCCCCAGACCGGCCATCGCGCCGGAGTGTTCATATAGGTGCAGAGCCGGTATCGACGGAGCGGCCAGATAGGGATGGTCCCTGATTGCGTGAACGGTCAGCCTGTCGTCGCTGAACAGTTTGAAACCCGACATCCGAAAACTGGCCGCCAGGGTGGACTTGCCGTCGCCGGCGTTGCCGCAGAATGCCACGCAGCCCTTGGGCGTATCCACGGCGGCGCAATGCAGCGGCAGGTATTTGCGTTGATGCAACAGGCAGCCGAGACCGGCGGACAGGGCAAACAGGCGCGCTGCCGGTTCATTGTGGCTGGTGCCCGGATCTATGCTGATGCGGGCTCCCGCTTCAATGTGGCAGCGAATGCCATTGTCCAGTGCGATCAGGATCTCATTGTCGCCAACCAGATATCCGTCACTGGTTGTGGCGTGGTGATCGATTGTGGATGGCAACTCCGCCATCACCATCTCAACCGGCGTGTCATCAAGGGTCTGCATTGCACCGCCGGCCGCAAGTTCAGGGATATCAAAACCTGAATCAAGCAGGAGGCCGTGGACGCAGTATTGGGGCATTTTAGCGGGCGTTCCTGTTGGATTCGTACCCAAAAATCACCGAATCGCCTGATGACGGGAAACCGAAAACACCCATAAGCCTTGCCGCAAGGGTGTTCAAGCGCCGTGGCGGCTTTTTCACAAGCCGGATTTACCCGAGCGCGAAAATTTTTTCACTGGTCTGCGACCGGGCCGGTATGCCACAACCCCGGCACCAGTTTTTAATCCGGAATTTGGGGCTGAAGGTCATGTTTGTCATCACGGCGGAGTTCCGCCTGAAACCCGATATGCTGAACGCGTTCATGCCACTGATGCTGATACAGGCCGAAAAGTCGCTTTCCAGCGAACCGGGATGCTTGGTGTTTGATGTCTGCATCGAACACAATGACAGCGAAGATGTCGTGTTCCTGTACGAAGCCTACCAGGACGAGGCGGCGTTCGACCAGCATATGGAAACACCCCACTATCTGGCATTTTCGGAGACCACATCCGACCTTGTGGCGGCCAAGTCGGTGCGCCGGTTTGATCGAATCACTTCACAGACAGGATCCCTGCAATGACCTCATCGAACTCCATCCATGTAGCGGTTCTTCCCGGCGACGGCATTGGCCGCGAGGTCATGCAGCCCTGCCTTGAGTGCCTTGACGTGCTGGCGGCGCGATCCGGTGGTTTCTCGTTTACCTATGAGACGCTGGAGGCCGGTGCGGGCGTGTTCAGGGACACCGGTGTGGCGCTGCCTGACGATGTGGTGAAAAAGGCCGGTGCGGCGGATGTGATGCTGCTGGGCGCCATGGGCCTGCCGGATATCAGGTATGAAGACGGTCGCGAAATCACGCCACAGATAGAATTGCGTGAAATCTTCGATCTTTATGCAGGCGTGCGGCCGGTTGAAACGTTTCCCGGTTCGCCGGTGCCGTTGAAGGACCCGCGTGCCGCGCAGCTTGATTTCGTGCTGATCCGTGAAAACACCGAAGGACTGTTTGCATCGCGCGGCGCCTGCGAGATGACCGGCGATGAAGAGGCCCGCGATACGATGGTCATCACCCGCAAAGGAACCGAACGGCTGGCTGACTTCGCCCTGAAGCTTGCCGAACGGCGCAAAGCGCAGGGCCGCGGGCAGGGACGCGTGACCTGCATCGACAAGGCGAATGTGTTCGGCAGCTTCGCCTTCATGCGCAAGGTGTTCTACGAGCGCGCGTCAGAATTTTCCGACTTGGCGGCCGATCATGCCTATGTGGATGCCACGTCGCTGGCCCTGGTGCGCAATCCTTGGGTGTTCGACGTGATGATCACAGAAAACATGTTCGGCGATATTCTGTCGGACCAGGCAGCCGCGCTGATGGGCGGCATGGGCATGGCGCCGTCGGCTGACATTGGCGACAAGCACGGCCTGTTCCAGCCGTGCCACGGCACCGCGCCCGACATTATGGGCTCCGGCAAGGCCAACCCGTCCGCCATGTTGCTGTCGGGTGCCATGATGCTCGACTGGCTTGGCGAAACAATGAACTCGCCGGAACTGACCGGTGCCGGCGAAACCTTCCGAAATGCCGTACGTGCGGCGTTTTCGGACGGCAATCTGATACCTTATGAAGTGGGCGGTGATGCCGGATTGCGCGAGGTGTCGAACCGGGTTCTGGACATTTTGAAGAGCTGATCCAGACTAGCCGCCAGCCGCTGTCTCGTCGACTTCCGCCAGTTCTTCCAGTTCCTCGTCCCGTGCCAGCATGAAACGGGTGTCCTGTTCGAGGCTGGTGATCAGGCCGCCGAGTTCGGCATACAGATGGCGTATGCGCTGCAGTTTGCCCTCCATCGAGGACAGCCTGCCGGCAGTTTCCGCCTCGTCCGGTTCGTAGTCCTGGCCGACCATCAGCCAGGCGAAGCTGACATCCAGGGCGCCGGCCAGGCGCAGCAGCCGGTTGGCCCGCGGATCGCGTTCGTCGCCTTCCCAGGCCAGTATGGTCTCGGCTTTCACACCGACCCTGTCGGACAACTGGTTGACGTCGTAATTCTTGCTCTCACGGGCATACGTGATGCGTTTGCCGATGGTATCCATACGGTACCGCTTTCTCTGGGACGAGTTGTGACTAAATTGGTGATGCGGCGGTGTTGTAGCGCCTGCACAGGGCAGTTCAACAGCCTAAGTGACGCATGGCTGTCATGCGCCTTTTGCCGAACTGCATCGTATATTGAGTATGGTCAAGGTTCTGCCGGTATTGAAAGGCAGTACCTGCCGGACAAGTAGTAGAGAGATTGATCGTGCTGGACGGACTGTTCAAATGGTTTGAGGCGAGGACGCAAGCGTTTCCCGACGAGGACGCGGAAATGCCGCCTGCGACGTTGAGCGGCTTTGTCTGGCACTACACCAAGCCGTTCTGGCCGTGGGTGCTGACCACGTCGGTTCTGGCCGCTGTGGTGGCAACCATTGAAGTGTCACTGTTTGCGTTCCTCGGCTCGGTCGTCGACTGGCTGGCCAAGACAACTCCCGATACGGTGTTTCAGGATTACTGGTGGCAGCTGACGCTGCTTGCGGCGCTGGTGCTGGTGCTGCATCCGGTGCTCAACTTTCTCTACGAGCTGATCATTCATCAGACCCTGATGGGCAACTATCCGATGCTGATCCGCTGGCAGGCGCATCGCTATGTGCTGCGCCAGTCCCTGGAATTTTTTCAGAACGACTTTGCCGGGCGTGTTGCGACCAAAGTGATGCAATCGGCGCTTGCGGTGCGCGAAGTGGTGCTGAAAACCGCGGACGTGTTCGTTTTCGTGATCGTGTATTTCACCGCGGCCCTGACCCTGTTTGCCGCCAGCGACTGGCGGCTGGCGATGCCGATGCTGGTGTGGCTGATCGGCTATCTCGGTGCACTGTATTATTTCGTGCCGAAGCTGAAGCGCATATCCAAGGCGCAGGCCGATGCCCGCTCGGTGGTGACCGGGCGCATCGTCGACAGCTATACAAACATTCCGACGGTGAAAATGTTTGCGCATACGGAGTTCGAGGACCGCTACGCCCGGGCCGGCATGGAACCGTTCCTGGACAATGTGCACCACCAGATGCGCTTGTCGACGAAGCTGATCACCACGCTCAACGTGCTCAACTCCATCAACCTGTTTGGTGTCGGGGTCGTATCGCTGTGGCTGTGGTCGGCCGGTGCCATCACCGCGGGTGCCATCGCCTTCGCCATCGGCCTGGTATTGCGCCTGAAGGGAATGGCGCACTGGATCATGTGGGAAGTCTCCAGCCTGTTTGAGAACATCGGTGTCGTGCAGGATGGTATTGAGACCATCTCGCGAACGGTTTCTGTCGTAGACAGGCCGGGCGCTCCGAAACTGGCGGTCGATGCCGGAGAAATCAGGTTCGATGGCATCGGGTTTCACTACGGCAAGGACCGTGATGAATTGGATCAGGGGATTATCGACAACCTGTCACTGACGGTGAAGCCGGGCGAGAAACTCGGCATCGTCGGACGATCCGGTGCCGGCAAGTCGACCTTGGTCTCCCTGCTGCTGCGGTTTTATGACCTGGAGAACGGCCGGATCCTGATTGACGGCCAGGACATTGCTGATGTGAGCCAGAGTTCGCTGCGGGCCAGTATCGGCATGGTCACCCAGGACACGTCGCTGCTGCACCGTACGGTTCGCGAGAACATTCTGTATGGGCGCAGCAACGCCAGTGACGCCGAACTGCGGCAGGCGATTGCCCGCGCCCGCGCC
>JBCCVY010000238.1:0-5996 GCA_039194725.1 Pseudomonadota bacterium | reverse complement strand
TTTGGCAGTTTTCCGGGCTGCATAGCCAAGTCCGAATCGGGGTTGCGACACCAACTCACCGGCGTGCTGGTAGGCCAGCAAAGCTGCGTGCAACGACTCCGCACAAGGTCAGGTGCCAGGTGTACGTTCGATACGGCCGAGCACGATGCCGGCAATTGCTGTCAGGCCCGCCATGGGCAGCAGATAGATCAGCGCCATGGCCCAGTTGCCATTGCCGGTGGCGACCAGCCATGTGGTCGCCGCCGGCCCGATCAGCTGTCCGATTGCCACGCACTGCAGCATCAGGCCGTTGACGCTGGAGACGTGTGCCCGGCTTGGCGCATGGCGGGCAACACCGGCAAATAATGATCCCGGTATCATGCCGCCAAAACTTGAAAACAGCACGGCGCCGGCAATCCGCACCGGCACCGGCAGGGCCGCGCTCATCACCATGACAGCGCCCAGAGCCATGGCCGCACTGGCCAGAAGTATGAGCGACCGGCGGCGCACGCCCCGATCGAGCAGGAAACCGGCCGCAACATTGCCGGTTGTGTTCACCACCATGATCATTGCACCGACAGCGGCTGCCGGCGCCAACTCCCATCCGGCGCGCTCAACCAGGATCAGCGGCACAAACGATGTGACCGCCATGTACTGCCCGGAATAGCATCCGAACACCGCGCCGAGCATCACGGCGCCCGGTGTTCTCAGAACCGCTGTCACACGACCTCCGCCGATACGGGGACTGTCCTCGTCGCCACGCGGGGCGGCCCAGACCAGGGCGGCGAAAAACGCCACATAGCTGGCCGAGATCAGCAGCCACATGCCGCGCCATCCGACTGTTTCGATTATGACGCCGCCGGCCAGCAGGACCAGCCCCGCTCCCAGCGGCAGGTAGGCTCCCCACAAGCCCATGGCGGTCTGGCGGGTACGGTCGTCCGCTAGGCGCAGCACGAGACCGGGCAGCGACACCGATATCATGAAGAAACCAACACCTTCGGCGACCCGACTGGCAATCAGGGTCACAGCCGTATCGGCCCAGGCCCCGGCAACGCCCGCAGCCGCGGCCAGCACCAGGCCCGTCATCGCCAGCCGCAATTGCCCCCATCTGTCGGACAGTGCGCCGAACAGCAGCCCGGCCACCGCCGCCACCAGCGAAAACATGGAGACGACAAGGCCTGCCTGGAACAGGGACAGGTTGAGCTCGGCCCTCAGCACCGGCAGGGCGGCCGGCGCCTTGCCGACCAGGAAAGCCGCCGCGACGCCGGTCAGAAACACCGCCCAGATGCGCGGCCATTGACCAACCTTTTCACTTGCTGCCGACACGGTTCACAACGCCCTACCCCAACTTGCCGGGATAGTGCCACCGTGCGCGGCCGAATACCATGGCATGCGGCAAAGTCTGTTGTCTTGCCGGTTGACGGCACACGCGCAGCGGTAGAGATTGGCATCCGTATATTGCATCAGGCTGATCAGATGGCTTCCAGCGACAAACCCGTTTTCGACCCGCGTGACCGGACATGGCACCCGAAAGGACTGACACCGGCCTACAATTCGTCGGTGCTGCGCTCGCCAAAGCGGACCCTGCTGCAAATGCCCCCTTCCGCGGGCGAGACATCGGGCCCGGTGTTCGGCCATGACATGCTAGGGGAACTTGATGCCGACTTGTCGCGCAATGCTGTGGTCGACGGTGATCCGGTCGGCGAACGCATTGTCGTATCCGGCCGGGTGCTGGACGAACATGCCCGACCCCAGCCGGATGTGCTGATCGAGGTGTGGCAGGCCAATGCCGGCGGGCGCTACCGGCATGTGCGCGACGGGTATCTGGCGCCGCTGGACAAGAATTTTTCCGGCTACGGCAGATGCCTGTCGGACGAGCAGGGAAACTACTCGTTTCGCACCATCCGGCCGGGCCCGTATCCGTTCCCCAACAACGGCCCGGCATGGCGGCCGGCGCATATCCACATATCCCTGTTCGGTGCCTCATTTGCCCAGCGACTGATCACACAATTCTATTTCGAAGGCGACCCGCTGATCCCGCACTGCGCCATTGTCAACGCTGTCAGCGACCCGGCCGCCGTTGACCGCATGGTGGCCAAGCTTGACCTGGACAGCGCGGTGCCGTTCGACGCGCTTGCCTACCGGTTTGACATTGTGCTGCGTGGCCGCAACGAAACGCCGCTCGATGCGGAGCACAGCTTATGAAAAAGCGCCTGCAGGAAACACCATCGCAAACCGCCGGGCCTTATGTCCACATCGGCCTGCTGCCGGATGCGGCGGGCATTAATGTCAAACATCACGGCATTACCAATAATACCGGGTTGAAAGATGGTACGCCGATCGTCGTTACCGGCGTGATCCGGGACGGCGCCGGCGAGATCGTAAAGGATGCCTTGCTGGAGATCTGGCAGGCGGGCTATGACGGAGAGTTCGCGGATGGACACAGGGGATTTGCGCGTAGCCATGCCGATTTCGAAACCGGTGAATTCCGGTTCGAGACCGTAAAGCCGGGGCCTGTCGCGTGGATCGACGGGTCAGCACAGGCGCCACACATCACGCTGATGGTCTATGCCCGCGGCATCAACATCCATCTGCACACGCGGATGTACTTTGCCGACGAGGCCGACGCCAATGCCTCAGATCCGGTGCTCAATGCGATCAGCGAAGGCCGCGAGACCCTGCTGGCCAAACCTGATACAAGTGCCAACAACAGTTACCGTTTTGACGTGTCGCTTCAGGGCGACTCTGAGACCGTATTTTTCGACATTTGAGGAATTCCATGTCCGATCCCTGCATCATCTGCGTTGCCATTACCGGGTCCGTGCCAACCAAGGCGGCAAACCCGGCAGTGCCAATCACCATCACCGAGCAGATCGAAAGCACGCACGAAGCCTTCGAGGCCGGCGCCTCCATCGCCCACTGCCATGTGCGCAATGACGATGAAACCCCGACCTCCGACCCGGACAAGTTCGCCCGCCTCGGCGAGGGCCTGCGCAAGCACTGCCCCGGCATGATCATCCAGTATTCGACCGGCGGTCGATCCGGCGCCGGACACGAACGTGGCGGCATGCTGCCGCTGAAGCCGGACATGGCCTCGTTGACCGTCGGGTCGAACAATTTTCCCACCCGGGTCTATGAAAACGCGCCCGACCTGGTCGACTGGCTGGCCAGTGAAATGCTGAAATACGACATCAAGCCGGAAATCGAGGCATTTGACCTGAGCCATGTTTTCCAGGCTGTGAAAATGGCCGAAGACGGCCGCTTGAAAGGACCACTGTACGTGCAGTTCGTGATGGGTGTGAAGAACGCCATGCCGGTCGACAAGGAGGTGTTCGACTTCTACGTGAAAACCCTGAACCGGCTGGCACCCGACGCGCAATGGTGCGGTGCCGGCATCGCACAAAACCAGGTTGTGCTGAACGACTGGTGTATCGCAGCCGGCGGCCATGTGCGCACCGGGCTGGAGGACAATGTGCGCCTTGACCGCAGCACACTGGCACCGTCCAATGCCGCGCTGGTCAGGCGCGCCGTTGACCTGTGCGACAAACATCAAAGGCCCGTCGCCAGCTGGCAGCAGGCCCGTGAAATCCTGCAACTCCCATTGGCCGCTTAAGAAAGTTAGTTCCGATGTCGCACGTCTTCCCAAGGCACACAAAATCCAGGCTGGCCACTGCCGTTTCCGGTGATGGCCCGTACATCATCGATGCCGACGGCAAACGCTATCTGGATGGTTGTGGTGGAGCTGCGGTGTCGTGCCTTGGCCACAACAACGAAGTCGTTCGCGAAGCGGTGAAGTCGCAACTGGACAAACTGGCCTGGGCGCACACTAGTTTCTTCACCTCCGAACCGGCGGAGCAACTGGCCGACATGCTGGTCGAACGCGCGCCAGAAGGGATCGACAAGGTGTATTTCGTATCCGGCGGGTCGGAAGCAACCGAGGCCTCGATGAAACTGGCCCGGCAGTACTTTCTGGAGAAGGGTGAGCCGAACCGCCGGCATGTGATCGCGCGCTGGCAGAGTTATCACGGCAACACGCTGGGCGCGCTTGCTGCAGGCGGCAACCGATGGCGCCGCAAGCAGTTTGAACCGTTTCTGACCGCAGCCATGCATCACATAGATGCCTGCTATTTCTGGCGCTGGGCGCAGGCGGGCGAAACGCCTGAGGCCTATGGTCTGCGCATGGCCAACCAGCTCGAGGACAAGATCAAGGAACTTGGCGAGGACAGCGTTGCGGCGTTTATCGCTGAACCTGTCGTGGGCGCCACGCTCGGTGCCGTGGCGGCGGAAGAAGGTTACTTCACGCGCATCCGCGAAATCTGCGACCAGTACGGCGTGCTGCTGATCCTCGACGAAGTGATGTGCGGCATGGGCCGGTGCGGCACCCTGTTCGCATCGGAACATGACGATGTCAGGCCCGACATTGTGTGCATCGCCAAGGGCCTGGGCGCAGGCATCCAGCCGATCGGCGCCATGCTGTGTTCCGCGGACATCTATTCGGCCATCGAACAGGGCTCGGGCTTTTTCCAGCACGGCCATACCTATCTCGGCCATCCGGCAGCCTGTGCGGCAGGCGTGGCTGTGTTGCAGGAGATCGAACGCCATGACCTGCTCGGCAATGTCAATGCGGTGGGCGGCAAGCTCAAGGCCGCACTCGAAGCCCGGTTCGGTCAGCATCCGCATGTCGGCGATGTCCGCGGCAGAGGCCTGTTCCAGGGTGTCGAGCTGGTGCAGGACAAGGACAGCAAGGAGCCGTTTGACCCGGCGCTCAAGCTTCATGCCGACATCAAGAAGCGGGCGCTGGCCGCCGGCCTGATGGTCTATCCGATGGGCGGCACGGTTGACGGCCAGGTCGGAGACCACGTGCTGATCGCTCCGCCATTCATTATCGACGAGACCCATGTGGCGGAACTTGTCGATAAGCTCGACAACGCCATCAATGGCGCACTGAGCGCCAGCAAGGCTGCCTGACATCCATGTCCGATACGACCACACTGACCCAACTGGGCGCAGACAGCGCCCTGCCCGCCTCACCAGACGAGGCCCGCATGGAACGCGTACCGGCGCCGCACCAAGACACCGACTATCTGGTTCGGTTTGCGGTGCCGGAGTTTACGTCCATCTGCCCGGTGACCGGCCAGCCGGACTTCGCCCACCTGGTGATCGACTATGTTCCGGACCAGTGGATTGTCGAGTCCAAGTCACTGAAGCTCTACCTTGGGTCATACAGAAATCACGGCGCGTTCCATGAAGACTGCACGGTGCGTGTCGGCCGCGATATCGTGGACCTGCTGAAGCCCAAATGGCTGCGCATCGGCGGCTACTGGTATCCGCGCGGCGGCATTCCGATCGATGTGTTCTGGCAAAGCGGCGAACCGCCAAAAGGCCTTTGGCTGCCGGATCAAGGAGTCCCGCCCTATCGCGGCCGCGGATGATCCGGCGCATCATCCGGCACCAGTCGGGGCCGATCAGACCAGCCTTGGCAGCCGATGACCGCAATGAAAACGCGGTGCTCCTGAGGACCACCGCGTCAATAACTGGAATGCCTGCAGGTATCTCTAGTCTCTGGACGCCCTGCGGCCCACCCGCGCAGCGTAGACATCGCGCTTGTTGATGGCCTTGAACTTCATGGTCTCGCCGTTCTTGCTGTTGGTCGCCACGAACCAGTCGCCGTTCTGGGTGATGGCGCCGCATTTGTACTCGCCGCGAGTCCAGGAGCGCCAGGCGATGCACAGTTCCTGATCCTTGATGACCCAGACACCCTTGTCTTCCTTGCCGAATGCCCGGCCCAGCATGGTGCCGTCATCCTTTGCCGAGATCAGCAACCGATAACCCCCAGCCACGCGGGCTTCATAATGTCCGGGAAACAGACCTTCGAGCGCCTCGGACTCCATCGAAAGCTCATCCGCCTGACTATCGGCAGGTTGTTCGGCCTGCGCGATACCTGCGAGAGAAAACGCAAGCATGGTTGCGGCAAATGTTACGATCAGCTTTTTCATGAAGAACCCCTTGAACAACTA
>JBCCVY010000237.1:0-6024 GCA_039194725.1 Pseudomonadota bacterium | reverse complement strand
CTCAGGCTCGGCCACATCGTCACGGCGCTCGATGCCGATACGGTTCATGTCGTTGCGTAGCCGCGCCAGCGGCTTTTCATGCAGGAAACCAGTAAGATAGTAGGAGCCGTATGGCACCAGCTCGCCTCGCCCCACTCCGATGAACAGGTCGTAGTACTCGCGGGCCACCTTCTCAGGACTGGATTTGGCAGCGACACGCGTAATGGCGGAAACCGCCTGGCCAATGGCCGTATCGTCGCCATGCATGTCGGCAAACATGTCAAGGTCGTGCTGGGACGGAGCCGCACGCAAAGTCGTTGCCAGCAGTCTGTAGAGATTTGCCCGCAACACGTCTTCTTCGCAAATTGACAGCGCTAACTTAGCCTCACCCATACTTTAATTGTGGCGACCGCGCCCTTCAGACGGAGCGCGCTTTTCGCCTTCCTCTCCTAGATGAGCAGCAGCATGACGTAGCGAAGACGCGTTAGGCAAGCACATTCGGAGCGGTTTGGGCAGGCTTTCACAATCTGGTAAAGTGGAGTAATTTACTCGACAATTATCCGCGGCGCAGCGCGTTTTTGACCGGCCGCATCGCCCAAAACCGAGGTCCAAATTGCCTGTGCGATGTCACGGTACAGCCCGGCATGGAGGGAATCGGGAGCAGAAACCACGATCGGCTGGCCAGAATCAGAGCGTGAGCGCAAATCCTTGTCGAGCGGCACCTCGCCCAGGAACGGCAGGCCGAGCTTTTCCGCTTCATCGCGGGCGCCACCGTGACCAAAGATTTCATGACGCTCGCCACACTTTGTACAGGTGAAATAGCTCATGTTCTCGACAATGCCGAGCACCGGCACATTTACGCGGCGGAACATGTTCAAACCCTTGCGCGCATCGATCAGGGCAAGATCCTGCGGGGTCGATACGATAACAGCACCTGACAGCGGCGTTTGCTGGGCCAGAGTCAGCTGCGCATCCCCGGTACCCGGCGGCATGTCGACGATCAAGACATCTAGATCACCCCATGCAACTTCACGCAGCATCTGCTGCAGCGCCGACATGACCATTGGACCGCGCCAGATCATCGGCGTGTCTTCTTCCACCAGGAAACCCATCGACATGGCCTTCAGGCCAAACCCTTCAAGCGGCTTCAGGGTGCGTGAGCCCGGTGATTCTGGCTCGGGCCGACCAGTGATGCCAAGCAGGCGCGGGACCGAGGGGCCATAAATGTCGGCATCCAGTATGCCGACCTTCAAACCGTTTGCCTGCAGGCCGAGCGCCAGGTTGACCGAGGTTGTCGACTTGCCGACGCCGCCCTTGCCGGATGCAACCGCAACAATGTGCTTGACGCCGGGCACCCCGGCCATGGTCTGCGCGGCCTGGGCCTTGGGGCCGGGCTGCTGCATGGGCGGCGGCGGCGCCATGTTGGCACCAGCAGGCGGCGGGGTCTGGCCGGCGGCCGGTCGCGAGCCGGGTTTGACCTCCGCCGTGAGTGCGGCCATGACCTTCTCAACGCCGTCGACCTTGCCGACCGCCTTCTCCGCAGCCTGGCGCAGCGGTTCCAGCTCGGCGGCGCGCGATGCCTCGACCGTGATGGCGAACATGACATTGTCGCCGCTGACGACCACGTCGGAAACCAGGCCGAGCGACACTAGGTCACCGTCCAGGTCCGGCCCGCGCACCTTGGACAGGGCCGCCATGACTTGCTGCTTGTCTACCATCTGAAATTCCCTGAACTCAACTCGCCGGCATTGCGGCGCTGTACTTATATCTGTTTGTTTGTGGAGTTATTCAATCCGTTGAAAAACCGCAGTTGAATGCCGCGACCGGTTCGATCAGCGACGGCGCTGCGTGCCGCCCAGTTCGGCGGTTATATCATTGGCGATCTTGTTGACAAGTTCGCCGAGCGCCAGCACGCGCTGATCGGTCACGCGGGCACTCGGACCGGACACTGAAACCGCGCCCAGGGGTTCACCGTGTTCATCAAAGATTGCTGATGCCACGCAGCGCAGGCCAATGGCGTTTTCCTCATCATCGATGGCATAGCCACGCTGCAGCGAGACTTCAAGGTCCTGGAACAACGCTTCGATGGATGTGTGGGTGTGGGACGTCTCCCGGGTCAGCTCGCGGCCATGCAACACCTTGCGGGTGGCCTCCGGATTCATGTGCGATAAGATTGCCTTGCCGACACCGGAACAATGCATCCGGGCGCGCCCGCCCGGCCCGGCAATGGCCCGCATCATCTTCTGGCACTCGACCTGAGCCAGGTAGACGATCTCACCCCTGTCAGAGATGCCGAGGTTCACAGTCTCACCGGATTGCTCCATCAGACGACGCATATAGGGGCGCGCGATGGTGACAACGTCCCGGGAGCGCACAAAAGCCGAGCCAACCCTGAACGCCTGGACACCGATTAGCCATACCGAGCGCTCGGTGTCGAATCGAACAAACCTTTCGTTCTGCAAGGTGGTCAGCAGACGATGTGCGGTCGAATTGGGCAGCCCGACCTCCTGGGCCACTTCCGACAGGGACAGGCCCGAGGCATGATAGGAAAGGGCGTTGAGCAGTTTCAGCGCGCGGCTCAGCGATTGCACCTGGCCGGAGGCCCGAAGGACCTCCTTGCTCGGCACCCGCAACTCTTCGCGCCGTGCGGCTTCTCTGTCCTTGTCCGACACCTGGTTTTCGAGCATAGATGTTCCCAATTCAAATTCGCCTGAGTCTGAGGTATATACGATGTTGTTCCACGATGTGGATCAAAAACCACACAACGGGGCGTTCTTCGTTCCAAAAGAACCGACAGAACCTGCAATTCCCTTAAAATTTCCAAGATGTGCGGGCCATTTCGCCTAACAAACCGTGCCAGAGCCTAGCTTCGCACCGGCAACACCTTGTCACAGACCGAATTGGAACGCAATTCCATATGCTGGACACTCTTGTAAACAACGCCTACTGGCTCTTGTATGCCGGCACGGTAATGGAAGGCGAAACCGCATTGCTGCTGGCTTCGCTGGCCGCGCACCAAGGACTGATCGAGCTGACCTGGGTGATCATCATCGCCTTTGCCGGTGCCACCACCGGTGACCAGATCAGCTATCAGGTGTTCAGGCGTTTCGGACCGACGATGGTGAAACGCTCGGCCACCCTGCAACGGCGCACGGAAAAAGCCCGCCGGCTGCTTGCCGGACACCCGGTGAAATTCATCATCGTGTCGAGGTTTTTCTGGGGCCTGCGATCTGCCTGCATGCTTGCATTGGCAGCCTCCGACGTGCCGACGAGGGTGTTTGCGCCCGCCAACCTTGCCGCGTGCGCGTTGTGGGCCGCGGTGGTCGGCTCACTGGGCTATGTGTTCAGCAGCTGGGTCGCGCGCATTGTCATGGCCATGGACGGCCTGTCAGGCCGCGCCCCTGCCCTGCTGGCGGGCTTCATCGCCTTCGTCGTGCTGATTGTACTAGCACGCCGGGCAGTGCTGAAATTCTGGAGATCACGGGAGACGCTGTGACGCACACTGGTATCCGGTTTCATATGCACTGCAGGCACTTGTCCAGCACGCGCGAAGAAACCACTCCGTTCGGACAGTCATTGGACGGAATATTTTTCCGGTGAATTCTCGCACCGAACTGTCCACAAGGTCTAACGCACCGTCATACCGTTGAGACAAAAACCGCTTAGCCATCCGGGTCCCATATGCAGGGAGGCAGGATATGGCCGAGGTCAAGATCAAGAACGTTTCGAAGCGGTTTGGCGACACGTCGGTGCTGGAAAATGCGTCGTTGACCATCGCCAAAGGTGAGTTTGTATCGCTCATCGGGCCGTCGGGTTGCGGCAAGTCCACGCTGCTGCGCATCGTTTCCGGACTTGAACTGCAAGACGCCGGACAGATTGCCATCGCAGACCAGACCGTCGACGATCTGCGACCGTCGGCGCGCAACCTGGCCATGGTGTTCCAGTCGTACGCGCTTTACCCACACCTGAACGTGGCCTCCAACATCGCCATGCCGCTGCGCATGCAGCGGCTCAACAGTCTTCAGCGGTTGCCTGTGGTCGGACGATTTCTGCCGGGTACAGCGGCGGCCAATGACGACATCGCCCGGCAGGTTCGCGACGCCGCCGAAATGCTCGACATCTCTCATCTTTTGGAGCGCAAACCGGGCCAGCTGTCTGGCGGTCAACGCCAGCGGGTTGCGGTGGGCCGGGCGCTCGTGCGCAATCCGGCCGCATTCCTGCTCGATGAACCACTGTCCAATCTGGACGCCAAGCTGCGGGTGCACATGCGCACCGAAATCGCCCAATTGCATCGGCGTCTGCAGGCCACTTTCATTTACGTGACCCACGACCAGGTGGAGGCGATGACCATGTCGGACCGTATCGCCGTGATGATGGACGGCAACATAATCCAGACCGGGACGCCTGACGAAGTTTATGACAATCCGGCTGACATTCGGGTTGCCGAGTTCATCGGTTCCCCGAAAATCAACCTGATTCCGGTGCACGTTGAACCAGCGCGGGGCGTGGCATTGCTGGCAGGCACAGATTGCGGCGTAACCGCCGATGCCACGGCGGAATGCCTGGGTGTGCGGCCAGAGGCCGTTGCGATATCGCCGGACAATGGCCCGGTGACAGGCACTGTCGAGCACGCAGAAAACCTGGGTTCGGAAGAATATGTTCAGGTACGCCTCGATGCGCTGCCGGACACCCTCATCACGGCGCGAGCAGGCCATGGCACTGGCTGGACCCGTCGGGTCGGTGCCACAGCTCACGTCAGTTTCGACGGTGACAGGATACTGGCCTTCGACAAGGCCGGCAAACGGGTCACCTGCCAGCCAATTGCTCGGCACCTAGCTCAGAAAAAGGCGGTCGCCAATGGCTGACGTCACCCTATCCGGAGATCCGTACCAAGCCGCGCCAAAAAACACCGCCCGCAGGCGATTGTCGACACGTGAGTTCAAGATGCAGGGACTGGCATGGATGCTGGCACTGCCGGCGCTGTTTTTGATGGGCATGCTTCTGCTTGGTCCGCTGCTGGCGGTGGTGGCACTTTCCTTCACCGATTACTCACTGGGCAACGGGTCTCTGGATTGGCGCGGCCTGGACAATTACCGGGCCATGCTCGGCGATGACATTTTCTACAAATCGATCAGCAATACGCTGGTCTATGTGGGTATTGTGGTGCCGGGTTCTCTCGTCCTGGGCCTGGGTGCCGCGCTGCTCATTGAAAGCCTGACCCGCGGCAAGGCATTCTGGCGGGCGGTCTATTTTCTGCCGGTTATGGCCACCCTGATCGCCATGGCGATTGTCTGGGAGTTCATGATGTCGGCCCGCTTCGGCATTATCCCGCAGACACTGGCGCTGCTCGGGTTCCCGGCAAAGAACTGGCTCCAGGAAACCGCAACCGCACTGCCCGTGTTGTGCATCATCGGCATCTGGCAGTCGCTCGGCTTCAACATGGTGCTGTTCATGGCCGGCCTGTCGGGCATACCCCGCACTCTTTACGAGGCCCTCGAACTGGATGGCGGATCGAGCGCCTGGACGCGGTTCTGGACGATCACATGGCCGATGCTGGCACCGGTGACAATGTTTGTGGTGATCATCACCGCAATCCGCTCGTTCCAGGTCTTCGATACGGTGCATGTGCTGACCAAGGGCGGCCCGAACAACGCGACAATGGTGCTGATATACCAGATCTACCAGGAAGGATTTGACTTCTTCCGCTCCTCATACGCCGCGGCTCTGACAGTGGTGTTCCTGGTGTTCATTTTCATCCTGACCGTCATCAAGGCCCGGACCATCGAAAACAAGGTTCACTACTCATGAAACCGGCGTCAACAAGCAGCTCATCCGGCGATCTAATGAAGCACGCGGTGCTTGCGGTCGGCGCCGTTTTCATCCTGCTGCCGTTCGCGGTGATGATCTCGACATCGTTCAAGTCGCCGGCAGACATCGCCAGCGGCGCCTTGCGGCTGTTTCCCACCGAGCACTACGGCTTTGCCAACTATGCCGAAGCCCTGTCAGCCACGCCGCTGCTGCGCTATATGGCCAACGGCGTCGTGG
>JBCCVY010000236.1:0-6027 GCA_039194725.1 Pseudomonadota bacterium | reverse complement strand
GTGACATCATCGCGGACACCCAGCTGCCCGCGTGCGTCAACGTCGGTTTCCAGCACCACCTCCACGTGATCGATCTGCACGTCATGCCGCGCCGCCCACTGCTTGATGCCGATAGCCACACACCCACTCATAGCGGAGCGCAACAGCATGCTTGGGTTCGGGCCTGAGTCATCGCCTCCAACCGCCTTGCCGACATCCAGGCACAACGAGCGACCAGCTTCCTCCACCTGGCACGCGATCCCGTCACCGACTGAAGCGACGTTGCGATGAACCCTTTGACCCCGCGTCGGCTGCAAGCTGACAACTTTGGTCGCCCTCTCGAGGGCGTCTTTGATCGACTGTGTTTTGTGCATTGTCATTTCCTTCTCAGGCAGCGGTTTCTATGCGTCCATTGAGATATGCGTGCAGGTGGGCGGATAACTCGCGCGCATCACCTCCGACACCGGAAATCTGATGGGATCTGCGCCGGCGCATGAAATTGAGACCCATGGCATAGAGCCCCGGTGCGGCGACCACTCCGCCATGATGACGAAGGCGGCCACGTGCATCGAAGACCGGCAAGTCCAGCCAGGAGAAGTCCGGCCGGTAACCGGTTGCCCAGACGATCGTTCGGATGGTGCCGTCGGTCAGGCTTCGATCAAGCGGCTGAGCCGCAGGCAAGCGGGTCGGCCCGGGCCTGTCCGGCAGCGGCAGTTCATTGCCCATGTCACGCTCTTCAATCCAGTCGTCGATGGCGTCGAGCAGGCGGTTCATCTTCAGGTCGGCTGAAACGCACGCGTTCGCCAGTCCTCCCGAGAACAGAGCCCTTTCATTGCGGATATCCGCCAACCGCCCGACGATTTCGATACCACAATCCTGCAGCGCGTTAAGGTCAACGGGCTCAGGCCCGCCAACGAGTTGTGGCGATGGCGTGCGGCGAGCGCGCTGCAGGTCGTCCACCTCGTCAAACCGTTCGTCAAGGATACCCAGGCTGTCGAGCCACCACTCCACATCACGCCCCCGATAGATGCGCGGCAGTCGGGTGTGCCAACCAACCGCCAATGTCACCGACCGCCCGGAGGTCTGAATCTCGCGCGCGATTTGGGCGCCGGATGCCGACGCGCCGACAACAAGCGCCCCACCCGGCGGCAGATCGTGCGGGCGTTTGTAGGTTGCCGGCGTGGTCTGCAGAATCTTGGTCGGCACGGCAGCGGACAGTTGCGGCACGTAAGGTCGGGCACAGGCACCACTGGCCAGCACCAGAGTTCTGCAACCCAGCGGACCGGAACTGGTTTCAAGATTGAAGCCGGTTCCGGTTCGTGAAACCCGGTGCACTTCGGTGTAACGTTGAACCGGCGCATCGATCATGTTGGCGTAGGCATCCAGCCACCGTGCAAACTCCGCAACCGGCATGTAACCGTCAGGATAAGAGCCGGGGTATTGCGCTCCCGGCAATCCGTTCGCCCAGTTTGGGGTCAGCAGCCTGAGGCTGTCCCACCGGTCTCTGCGCCAGGCATTGGCGACGGCGCCGCGGTCGAGCATCACATGATCGACGCCGCAGCATGTGAGTTCCCGGCTCATGGCAAGTCCACTTTGTCCGGCGCCAATGATGACGGTCGTTACGTTTCGCATTTTGCTCGTTCCTTCTGTGGGGGCAGCAATCCACGGGCTCGGCTGAGCACTGCAGCGGACTACGGTTTTTCGGCACAGGTTAAATTGGCTGCCGCGGGCCAGAAGGGACTGCCCCGCGGCATCGGAGTTTATTGATCCCGCCAGTCGCCAGGTTTCGACAGCAGGCGCTCGACGTCCATGCGCGTAAGGCCAATGTCTTTCATGGCATGGTCATTGAGACCCAGCGGCATGACGCAATCATGCCGGCGAGGCCGACCGCGCCGAAACGCCTGGAGCAAACGTCGTACACGAAACATCAGACAACGCTCACGTGCACATTGGTCGGATTGGTGACAATGTCGAATACCGCGGAACGCTTTTGCGACTGTGCGACCAGCGCCGCGATCTCGTCAGGCTTGGCATCTGCATCTATGTCAAAGGACACCCGAACCGCATTGAAACCGTTGCGCACGTCAGCGTCTGCACCAAGGATCCCGGCCATGTCCATGTCGCCTTCGACCGTCGCCTGAACCGATTTGAGCTGTATGCCGCGGTTTTGCGCCACGGCAGCCACACCAGCAGTGAGACAACTCGCCAGAGCGGAGAGAACGATCTCTACAGGGGTCGGTGCAGCATCTGTTGCGGCGAATTGCTCTGGGTGGTCAGCTTCCACGACAAACGCTGCCTTGCGCGCTTGCTCTTCGCCAAGACCGAAGAAGCCCTGCACGGTGGATTGGCTGCGCACGCCGTCCGACCACTTGCAATGCGCACGCCAGGTGAACTGGCCGGCCTCCGGCATAGACTCGATTACCTTCTTGGCGCCAAGCAACGCCTCCACGTCAACGCCATTGTCGACGTTTGCTGTTTCCGTTTGATTGGTCATCTGAATTTCCTGTCTGTTGTTCAAAATTCCCGGGCACGTTCAATGCCCACTTTCCTGTCCACCAATCGCTGCTCTTCGTCTGCGACGCCGCTCGAAATGAACGAAGTCAATCGACAAACAGAGCTATGGCTTGACAGCTCGACGGGGAGAGGCATAGACCGGCTCAACTGGCAGGTCTTGCAGACAATCTGGAGAACTTCTGCAGAATTTGTGCAGAACCCTGACGACCAGTTTAGATTATTGTTTTTGTTGTTATTTGTTACCTGTCAGCACAGGCGATGGGCGACTTCGGAATAGTATGCAAAGCGCATGAAATACGTCTTTGACAAATTTATCCTGGACACCGCTTTAAGAGAGTTGTCCAGGAATGGTCTGGTTGTGGGCATCGAACCGAAGGTGTTCGAACTACTTTTGCACCTCATAGAAAACCGGGACCGCCTGATCTCGAAAGACGAGCTTGTCGCGTCGGTCTGGGAGGGCCGGTTTATCTCGGATGCAGCGGTGTCGAGCGCGCTTCGTTCAGTGCGCAGGGCTCTGGGGGACGACGGCAAAAGCCAACGCTATGTCAAGACTGTGCACGGGCACGGTTTTCGCTTCATTGCGGCCATTGTCGAAACCGGTGGTACACGCGACGCGCCGGCAACAGACGGCGCTGCCACTGGTGAACCGCCGAATCAGGACATCCGCTTCTGCCACAGCTCCGACGGCACTCGCATTGCCTACGCCACCGCCGGACATGGCCCGCCGCTGGTCAAGGCGGCCAATTGGCTCAGCCATCTGGAGTTTGACTGGGAGAGCCCGGTCTGGAAACACTTTTTCACGGAGTTGGCCAGCGCAAACCAACTTGTGCATTACGACGCGCGTGGCAATGGGTTGTCGTCCTGGGATGTAACGGATTTCAGCCTGGACAGGCAGGTCGAGGATCTTGAGGCGGTCGTCGACACACTTGGACTGGAGCGATTTCCGCTTCTGGGGGTATCGCAAGGTTGCGCCAAGGCTGCTGCTTTTGCTGCACGACATCCTGGGCGAGTGAGCAAACTAGTGCTCTTTGGCGGCTACGCCCGCGGTTGGCGGCATCGCGACGAGCCGCACTGCGTGACCGAAGGCGAAGCACGGTGTGCGCTGATCCGAGCCGGTTGGGGACGTGACAACGAGGCTGTCCGGCAGATGTTCACGACGATTTACATGCCGGACGCGCCGCCGGAGAGCCAGACCTGGTTCACCGATCTGCAGAAGAAGACAGCGTCTGCCGACAATGCAGCGGCAATCCTAAGGGCCCACGGCGACGTGGACGTTCGCGACCTGCTTAAGGAAGTGCAGGCCCCGACACTGGTAATTCACTCGAGAAACGAGTCCGGTGTGCCGTACAAACAGGGCCAGGAACTGGCGGCCGGTATCAGGGATGCGCGGTTTGTGACCCTGGAGACGGCAAACCACATTCTTCCGGTCACAGATCCGGCCTGGAAGCGGTATGCCCGCCTGCTGCATGACTTCCTCGAGGAATAGTGCATGCCAATCGCCGTTGCCGATGGTCGCGCGAGTGGCCCTCGTCATCATATCCGTCAAATACGACAGTCCGATCAGCCGTAACGACCGAAACATGACTGCACGACAGATGCTCATCTGACAAATGTCAGGTCGTCAGCCATGTCGGCAAAGCGGCGGTCCAGGTCCGGATCGTCGAAAACGCCGCTGCAATTGCCGGGGCACAGGGTGATCTCGTTCAGTTTCAGATCGCCGTCTGGCAGCAGGAAAAGATCAACCCGGGCATATTTGAACTGGCTGCCGATCACCTCTGCCACCTTGCGCATGACGGAGAATTCCGCCGGCGCGCAGATGACCTCGCCCTGCGCCGTACCGTCGATGTTCAGCTTCAGCGGTCGAAAGTTCCTGTCATAAAGGTTGCGCTGATAGTCGTCGAACCGATGCCGGATGTGCTGAATAAAGCCGGTCTTGCCGCCAAGCACGGTGAATTGAAACTCATTCGGCGAGCCCGGCCCGGACACCGATGGCTCCAGGAAATACTCTTTCGGATAGGTGTAGTACCACCACTCACCCAAGCCTTCCATGTCGGTCCGGCGCGACCAGCGCCGGGCCTGTGACAATGCCTTGCGACGGGTGGTTTCCGAAATCGGATACACGATGCGCAGCTGATACCCGGAACCGTAATTGGCCTTGAAAAAGTAATCACCCGGCGGCACCTCCTCGTTGGCCGGCAGGGAGATTTCATCCGACAACCATTGCGGTTTGACGGGGGAAACCAGGTGCGAGATCTCGTTCGGGATGAAGTTGCCCACCGCCAGCTTGTTGCCGGGCGACGGCTGCGGAATGTCGCAGAACACTTTCATCCAGAACAGTTTCTCATTGTAGGTCTTCGGATCGGTAAGGCTCGGCATTACCCCGTGCACCTTGTGGAAGAAGTCGGCTCCGCGCGCGATGGCGAGCTTCAGGTCTTCCGGATCGTAGTAGTCCACACCACGAAGATGATCCGGTTTGGGCGGCCGGTCGATCTGGTCGGCATAGCGTTCACGCACTGCGCGCATTTCTGCCGTAGCATGGGAAAGCGCACTGCTGCTTACGCTTACCAGCGGAAAATACCGCTGCAGTTTTCCCATGAAACTCAAGGCCGTTACTCACACTGTTCCTAACCGTAGAACATGAAGAGTACGGAAATTCCCTAGGTGTCTCAACGAGATACCAGGAACAGGCTTAACATCCACCTGCCGCGAGCCGGTCGACCCAGGTGGTGCGGCGCGCCGTCAGTCCAGGTAGTAGACCAGAATGTAGAGTGTCAGCAGGACCATGGCGTAGAGCGCTGCAAGACCGGTCGCCGACGTCGCCCGCAGGATCAGGCCATCGCGTTCGGACAGGTCGTCAAGCCTCTCCTGGCCTGACTTCAGGAACGACAGAACGGCCTTTTCCGCTGCAGTCCTTGCCGCAGTGAGGGCATCGTACGCAAGATCGCCCGCCCGGAACACCGCAATGCGCCAGATCCAGTCGAGGTCAAGGGTGATAGTCAGTGTGCGCTTCATGTAATTGAGCAACAGGAAGAACGCCAGCCCCGAGAACAACAGCAACTGCAGATAGAACACCACTTTTTCGGGCTTGTAGACCGGCACAATGGCGGTGTTGGGCAACATGGCATAAAGCGGATCCGCGTATATGCCGAGCGCCACGCACAGGAACGCAAAGAAGATCATCGCTGCCGCCATGTTCCAGGGCGCATCCTTGGGCCGCAGACCGGAGTCTTTCTGGAAGAACACAAACCACGGGAACTTGATGCCGGCGTGCAGGAACACCCCGGCGGATGCGGCAGCCAGCATGTACCAGACGAACACCAGGTGCTGCTGTTCCGCGGCCACCGAGATCATGGTCTTAGTGGTGTAGCCCGAGGTGAGCGGGAACGACGAAATCGCCAGGGCGCCGACAATGCCGCAGATACAGGTGATCGGCATGGTGCGGAACAGGCCGCCAAGATCGGTACATTTGCGCATGCCGGTGCGATACATCACGACACCGGCACTCATCAGCAGCAATGCCTTGTAGATGATGTG
>JBCCVY010000235.1:0-6061 GCA_039194725.1 Pseudomonadota bacterium | reverse complement strand
CAATTGAAGCCGGCGCCAGGAAGTTTGATGCCGCGGCGCCGGCCTACCTGCCCAAGACCGCATTTACCCAGTTGATGAGTCACGAGAACATCGCCGGCCTTGAGACGAGCATGGACATATCCGGCGGCAATCCGGTTTTGACCATCAACCGCAAAGGCAAGCAGGTTGCGCGCGGCGACCTGTCGACACCGGTCGGACGGCAGATTATCGAACAGTTCATGGCTGCCTATATGAAGGACGAGTTGCGCGGTAGCCCGCGAGTGGTTCACGCCGATGGCCATCATTTCACCGATGTGCCGGCCAAGTTCATCTCGATCCTCAACCTGGCCAGCGTGAGGGAAGTCGAGCGTGTCGTCGGAAAACCGCTTGATCCGCTGCGGTTTCGCGCCAACATCCACATAGACGGGGCTGAGGCCTGGGAGGAATTCAGCTGGTTGAGCAAAACGCTCAATGTGGATGGAACACCGGCGTTTCGCGTTGCCGAACGCATCCAGAGATGCGCGGCCATCAGCGTGAACCCTGAGACGGCCGAGCGCGACATGAACCTGCCGCGGACCCTGATGTCAGCCTTCCAGCACGATGACTGCGGCATCTATGTCAGCGCAACCGCCGACTGTGTTCTGAAAACCGGCCAGCAGATCACCGTTTCGTAGGCTGCAAGCTGGGTTGGATCAGTATCGAGGCCTCAGGCCGCACTGATGTCCTCGGATGCCGCGTCGTCATCCGATGAACCGGCTTTGTCTGCCGCTTCGGATACTTCGACAGGCTTGGCCTTGCGGGCGCGAGGCTGGCGCTTTGGCTTGGCTTCGGCAGCGGCTTCATCATCGCCCTTGCCGTTTGCATTGCCGGCACTGTCGCCTGCTTCGCGGCGCAGGAAATCAGGCGCTTGCGCCTGCCAGTTTTCATCGCCTTCCGAAGATGACGCAGCCTGCGCCTCGTCGGCGCGGCCGGAAGCATCTTCACCATCAGCGGTAGGACGCTGGCGACCATTGCCGCGTTGTCCGCGATTGCCCCGGCGATTGTTCTGGCGGCTGTTCTCCTGTCCGCCGTCTTCACCGGCCGACGCCTGCTTGCCATCACCGTCGCCGGTGTTGCCGGATGCCGCTTCACCATCACCGTCACTGTCGTCCCGGCGCTGCTGTGCCTGTTGCGCTTGCTGGGCCTGCTGTGCTTGCTGGTTCTGCTGATTGAATGCTTGTGCGGCCGCCACGATCCGCAAGTAGTGCTCGGCATGCTGGAAGTAGTTTTCCGCGTTTATGTTTTCGCCGGAAGAAACCGCGTCGCGGGCCAGTTGCAGATACTTGTCGGCAATTGTCTGGGCGTTGCCGCGCACCTTGACATCGGGGCCATTGCTTTCGAACACGCGATTGAGCGGGTTGGACTGACGCCCGCCTCCGCCGCGATTTCCACCGCCACGTCCGCGTGACCTGTTCTTATTGTGTTGTTGTCCTTGTCTCATTCCGTAATGTCACCTGCAAAATTTACAACATACCCAGCCAGCCTGCCCTTCCGGAAACAGGAAAATCTTCAAGAAACAGCTTTCAAAGCAATTGTGCCTTGCATAACCCCTGCGATATTTAAGCCCCGGACGCCTTGATCGCCAACAATCCGAAAATGCTACCTTCCAAGCTTCGATGCTCTGGATATCAGAATGATTTTACGGTGCCTTGACAAGATTGGCGCATCTGCCCGCGCCAGCGATTAGTCGCTCCTGGAAGTCCTGCGCTCGACGTGGAACACCCTTGGCTGCTGTCCAAATCACCGCGCTACATGACCTCGCTGAAATAGAAAATAGCCGCTTGTGTCCGCCATTCCAAGTACTTTTTTCATATAGCGTTTTACATCAGCAAACTTTGAAAACCGCGCAGCGAATGACGCCTGCCAGATCACGTACCAGACCGGCGTGGTCACCAGCCAGCGCAAACCCTGCTTGCGCCGCGATTTGCACGACCGCTTCATGCTGCCCCTTGCCGAACTCGACCAGCACATGGCCTTCGGGCCGCAACGGCGTGGCGGCGTCTGAGAAAATCGCCCTGTAGGCATCCAGTCCATCTGCGCCCCCGTCCAGTGCGAGGCCCGGATCATAGTCGCGCACATCTGCTGCCAGGCCGGCAATCTCGCCGCTGGCGATATACGGCGGGTTGGAGACCACCAGGTCAAATGAACCGCTCACCCCATCCGCCCAACTTGTGCAGACAGTTTCAAGACGCTCACCAACGCCGTGCAGCGCGGCGTTGCTGCGGCAAACCTCCAGGGCCGACTGCGATATGTCCGTGGCCACCGCGGTTGCAGACATGACCTCGGCCAGAAGTGTAATGGCGATCACGCCGGTGCCGGTTCCGATGTCGAGCACCCGCCCGGGCCGACCATCCGGCAGTGCGCGCAGCAGCCGGGCACCTGCTTCCACCAGCACCTCCGTATCCGGCCGCGGATCAAGCGTCGCCGGGGTGACATTGAAACGGCGCCCGAAAAACTCCTTGTATCCGATCATCCGCGACACCGGTTCGCCGGCCCGTCGGCGATCGGTCATCTGGTTTATCTTCAGTATCTGTTCGTCCGACACGAGCGTTTGCGGGCGCGCAATAAGGTCGACATCGCTCAACCCGGTGACGTGGCAGACAATCAGCCGTCCATCGAGCATGGCGGTGCCAATGTCGGCTGCCCGCAGTCTGGCGGCAATTTCAAGATGCAGCCTGCCAGCCTCAAGCGGCATGTTCGTCGCCATCGGCCGCCAGCAGCCTGGCCTGATGGTCGGCCACCAGGGCGTCGATGATTTCGTCGAGCCCGTCGCCAGCAATTATCGTATCCAGCTTGTAGAGCGTAAGATTGATGCTGTGATCGCTGACCCGGCCTTGCGGATAGTTGTAGGTGCGGATGCGTTCGGAGCGGTCACCGGAGCCGACCTGGTCTTTGCGTGCATCTGACCGTTCCTGGTCAACCCGGGTTCTTTCCATGTCATAGAGCCTTGCCAGCAGTTCCTTCATGGCGCTCGCCCGGTTCTGGTGCTGGCTCTTTTCAGAGCGCACCACCACGATGCCGGTCGGCACATGTGTGATACGCACGGCAGAGTCGGTCGTGTTGACATGCTGCCCGCCGGCGCCTGAGGCACGCATCGTATCGATGCGTACATCCTCGCTTCGAACTTCCACATCCACCTCTTCGGCTTCCGGCAGCACGGCAACCGTGGCCGCGGATGTGTGAATGCGGCCCTGCGCCTCGGTTTCCGGCACCCGCTGCACACGGTGCACCCCGGACTCAAATTTCAGTTTGGCATAAACCCCGGTGCCTGAAATGCCGGCAATGATTTCCTTGTAACCGCCCTGCTCTGCCTCGCTGGCCGACATCACCTCGGCCTTCCAGCCATGCAGGCTCGCATGGCGCTGGTACATGCGAAACAGATCGCCGACAAACAAGGCCGCCTCGTCGCCGCCGGTACCGGCCCGGATTTCAAGAATGACATTGCGTTGATCGGCAGCATCCTTGGGCAGCAACTGCAGGCGCAGCTCGTGCTCCAGCGTTTCCAGGCGCTGTTTCAGGCCATCGTGCTCAGCCCGCGCCAGTTCCTCCATCTCGGCATCCCCGGAGCGCATCATTTCTTCCACGCCTGCCAGTTCCTCTGTCGTTGACCGCAACGACCGGATGACCGAAACGGTCGTTTCGAGCTCGGCATACTCTTTCGACAGCCGCACGAAATCGTCCCCGACGACGCCCGAACCGAGTTCCGCCTCGATGGCCTCGAAACGCTGCAGGATCTTATCTATTTGCGGACTATCTGAAAAAGACATGATGGCATTGTCACTGGTGAAAACTGACCTACTTCTACAACAGCACGGCCAAAAGTATAGGCAGTTTTGTCTACGGTCGCGACCCGCGATCAGGCAGTGAAAACGTGGCGTGTGCGGTCAGGTGTTCGGCCTGACCGCGTCACTGCATACCTGATACAGATGTCAGCCGCCGAGGTTCATCAGCTTGTTGATATCCAGGGTGCGGTTCACCAGGACCTCACCTGGATTGCCCAGCGTTCCGACGGGATTGCCGTCAATCTCAAACGCCAGCAGTCCGCCGTCGCGGGCTATGACCACAAGGCCTTCCTGATTGGGCACCTTGAAGCGGTCACAAGCATTGAGAGTGTCGACCAGGATGGTTTTGCCCTTGCCGTCCTCGATGCGCACCCAGACCCGGTCTGAGGCACGAAGCACCAGGCGGGCATCGGTGTTGTCGGCACCGAAGATCCGGCCCTTGCCGTCACGGGTCACCGGTTTCTCGACAGACTGGACGGGCTTGGTGGTTGCCGTCGTCATGTTGTCGGCCAGGGCTTCTATCTGGCCGTTGTTGGCAATCAGCTTGTCGAGGCCGCCCAGGCTGTCGGCAGCCTGGTCCGCCTCCGCAGCAAGCAGAGCGCCAATCGGGTCTTTTGCCGGGTCGATGGCTTCCGCCGACTTCGGTGCATCGGCGAGCGGCTGCTCGGCCTTGCGCACGTCGGACGCAACTTCACTGCCGGCATTTTCGCCCGCGGTTGTTGCAGCAGCAGAATCAGATACCGGCGCCTCGGCAACCGTCCGGTTGGTGTCAGAACCGGCGCCAGGCAGCAGCGCGTAACTGACGCCGCCGAACAGCACAACCGCCGCCAGCACAGATGCCACGACACCGCCGCCGCCGCCAGCAATCTCCTTAAGACGCCGGCTCAGCGGAAAGTCTATTATGCGTGCACTGCCAAGTGGTGTCGGCTTGCGTGATCCTTGCGGCTTGGGCGCACTCGACCTGGGCAGCAGCTGGGCATAGTGCATCATCATCGGCTGCGGATCGAAACCGAGAAACTCGGCATAGGCGCCGACCATGCCAATGGCATCGGAGCGATGCGGCATGCGGGTCAGGTCGCCGCGTTCTATGGCGTCTAGATGAATCGGATGCACCCTTATTGCCCGCGCCACGTCACGCAGACCAACCTTGCGGCGCTCGCGCTCGCGCTGCAGAAACCAGCCTGCCTCGCCGGCCGGGTCCTCGGCGCCATCCGGCTTGCTCCGGTAGCTCCGGTAATTGCGGTCAAAGTTGCCGTGCGTATGCTGGTTCATCGCCGGGTACTCCTGCTTGATCCGGCGCCTGTGTGCAGGTGCGGGACCCTCGTGCAAGCACAACGGTCGATGCAACTCATACTGACATCCGGAACACTCCAGCTCCGCGATAGGTCGGTGCGAAGCTCATGACTATTCGCGCACCAGAATGAACAAACAGGGTTAGCAATTCGTGAACGCCACGACAGTTTGCGCAAATTTGATCTGCAAGTTGAGGAATTCGCCGCCGAGGTTCAGGCATTTGTGCCTAGGGTCAGGGCTCATTAATCTTATCCATTCTGCGGGAGGATATTTTGCGTCTGACAAGGCGAAAGGGCGCAGGAAACCTGAAGGTTTTCAAGCCCTTTCAACGCAGTCAGGGGCAAAATAGACCCCGCCCTTCGGGTTTGAGCCAAAACACCCGCCTGAAGGCGAAAAATGCTCGACAAGGCAGAAAGCCTTGCCTTGCGCTGTTTCACCGTCATTCGAATGTTTTGGTTCAAACAGAATTGCATAAGATTAATGGGTTCTGACCCTAGACGCATCGGCCTGCATCCACGGGCAGTGCGCATCCGGTCAATGTGGCGGCTTCTATCGGAGAGGCCAAAAAGACAGCCGCGTTTCCAACATCTTCAGGAGTAATCAACCTTCCAAGTGGCAATGCCTCAGCAAACGCGTCGGCATCTTCTTCACTCAGGCTGCCACCCGCAAATTCAGCCAGCATTGGGGTTTCACCAACTGCCGGAAAGAGACCGTTGACCCGGATTCTTTCAGGAGCAAGTTCCAGCGCCAATGATTTCATGAAGTACGCAGTCGCAGCCTTTGCCATTCCATAACCGTACAATTGAGGTCTCGGCACCAGGGCGATCCCGGACACCGTGATAATGATAGATGCATCCTCAGTTGCCCTCAAAGCCGAGAGCGCAGCCTGACAGCTTTGAACAACACCTACTGAATTGGTTTCGAACTGGCGATACAGTTCGCTGGCTGGCGTATCTGATATGGAAACT
>JBCCVY010000234.1:0-6093 GCA_039194725.1 Pseudomonadota bacterium | reverse complement strand
CCTGGTGCACGACGACCTGCCGGCAATGGACGATGACGATCTTCGCCGCGGCAAGCCCACCTGCCACATCGCCTATGACGAGGCGACCGCGATACTGGCCGGCGACGGCTTGTTGACGGTGGCGTTTGAGATCGTTGCCGACCCGGCAACACACGCAGATGGCACAGTGCGCGCCGAACTCGCCCTCGAGCTTGCCCGTGCGTCCGGTCACAACGGCATGGTCGGCGGCCAGATGCTTGATCTGGCTGCGGAGCAAAAGCACTCCCATGATCTCGATGAAATCATCGCCATTCAAAGCCTGAAAACCGGCGCCCTGTTCCGTTTTTCGCTGGAAGGCGGCGCCATTCTCGCCCAGGCCGGTGCTGATGACAGGGCCACCATGCGCACCTTTGCCGACAAGATCGGCCTGGCGTTCCAGATCGCCGACGACATTCTTGATGTTGAAAGTTCCCCGGAACAGCTCGGCAAGGCGACACAGAAGGATGCCGACGCCGGCAAGGCGACCTTCATCGACTTGTTCGGCCTCGACGGGGCCAGGCAGAAGGCCAGCGCGCTTGCCGATGAGGCCTGCGACCTGCTGGCCGCCTACGGCGACAAGGCAGACACCTTGCGTGAAGCCGCCCGCTTCATCGTCGAACGCAAGAACTGACCATTCCCCGAATTGCCGCGATCTGACTGTCTGCCCCCCTGAAGTTCGTCATGTGAGATTCTACACATCCTCGTGAAGGGGCATGTGCGAATGTCGTTGTCATCGAGAGGGCACATCAGGCCCGCAAAGGACAAACACAGCACAAGAAACGAAGGAACAGACCAATGAAGTCCCTCCTCATCGCCGCCATCATCGCATCCGGTTTCGCCACGGTTGGCACAGTCACAGCAAACGCCGCAGGCGGAAACCAGAGCTACGCCTACCAGTATTGCCACTACTACAAGGCTCGCGCACTGGGTGCACACAGCTACGAACGCAGCCAGTACATGTGGGCCAAGTACCGGGCCTGCCTGCGTGAATACGGCGCCTACTAGGCATCGGGCCTGAAACAGATCATCGAATAGTTCCGGGACGGCTGGAGCTAGAACGGGATGAGCATAGCGAACACACTTGGCTTCGCACTCATCCCGTTCAACGTATCTGGGGTATCATTTACAGGGTCAGAGCCCGCAGCGTCGGCAGATCACTCCGCAGCCTGGTTGGCGCCGCCACCCCACTTGCTCACCACATAATCGTCAACGATCTGCTTGAACTGATCGCCAATGTCCGCGCCGCGCAGGGTCTTCACCTTCTTGCCGTCAATATAGACCGGCGCGGCCGGTACCTCGCCAGTGCCGGGCAGTGAAATTCCGATATGGGCATGTTTGGACTCGCCCGGGCCATTGACAATGCAGCCCATGACCGCGACTTGGAGTTCCTCAAAGCCCGGATAGGTCTTTTTCCACTCCGGCTGCTGGGCCCGCAGATATCCTTGAATGTCCTGAGCAAGGTGCTGGAACACCGTCGATGTGGTGCGGCCGCACCCCGGGCAGGCTATTACCATCGGGGTGAAATTTCGGATGCCCATGGTCTGCAGGATTTCCTGGGCGACAATCACCTCTTTCGAGCGGTCACCGCCGGGATCCGGCGTCAGTGAAATTCGGATCGTGTCGCCAAGGCCTTCCTGCAGCAGGACGCCAAGACCGGCCGCCGACGCTACGATACCCTTGGAGCCCATGCCGGCTTCGGTGAGCCCCAGATGCAGCGCATAGTCGCTGCGTTCAGAAATCTGGCGGTAGCAGGCGATCAGGTCCTGCACTTCAGACACCTTGACCGAAATCACAATCTTGTTGCGCGGCAGGCCGAGTTCCTCGGCCCGCGCGGCAGACTGCAGGCCCGACTCGACCATGGTGTCATGCATCACAAGGCGCACATCTTTCGGCTGCGCCAGCTTGGCGTTTTCGTCCATGTACCTGGCCAGCATGGCCTGGTCCAGCGACCCCCAGTTGACGCCGATCCGCACCGGTTTGTCGAACTCGATGGCGCGCTCGATCATCATCGAATAGTTGCGATCCTGCTTTTCCTTGAAACCCACATTGCCCGGATTGATACGGTATTTCCCGAGCGCTTCGGCACATGCCGGATGATCCCGCAGCAGGGTGTGGCCGATATAGTGGAAGTCGCCGATCAGCGGGGTGTCGACCCCCATCTGGTCAAGCCGGTCGCGGATGTGCGGCACCGCCTTGGCAGCTTCTTCCTTGTCGACAGTGATACGCACCAGTTCCGAACCCGCTCGGGCAAGCGCTGCGACCTGCTGGGCTGTCGCCTCGACATCTGCGGTATCGGTGTTGGTCATTGATTGCACGACCACCGGCGCGCCACCGCCGATCTGAATCTTGTCGCCAACCTTCACACCAACGGACTTGCGGCGTGGCTGAACGGCCGAATAGGCCATGGGCTCAACTCCTGAATTGGATAATTACTCAGTCCGCCTGTTATTTGCATGGGTTGGCCTGCAATTTCAAGCGGCGCATGGGCGCAGCATTGAGTTATGATAGGATGTGTGCCGGTATAAGGCGGTCTGGCAGCCGGAACTATCAGGAGTGGCAATTATGGATGCAGAGGTGAGGGACAAAAACATCGGCCAAGAGATGCAGCTGATCGAGAACCTGCCCTTTGAAACGGACAATGGCATTGCCGCTCGCGGCCGCGTTGGCCTGATCGTGCTGGCCAGCGATTACACGATTGAACATGAATGGCGCCAGATATTCGCCCATTTGCCCGGGCTGGCGCTGTTTCAAAGCCGCATTTTCAACGACAACCAGATAACACCTGACACGCTTAGGGCAATGGAGCCGCGAATCCGCGATTGTGCAGATGTGTTTCTTCCCGGCGCGAAGATGGATGTCATTGCCTACGGTTGCACTTCGGCCTCGATGGCAATTGGCGAGGAGAAGGTATTCGAGCGCATCCGTGAAGCCCGCCCCGGGGTCGCGTGCACCACCCCGATCACAGCCGCCTTTGCGGCGTTCGATGCGTTCAAGGCCCGGAAAATTGGCGTTTTGACGCCCTATCGTGCTGATGTAAACCGAATTGTCGCCGACTATATCCGGGCACGCGGCTTCGACGTTCCGGTGTTCGGCTCGTTCAATGAAGAGTCTGACGCGGTCGTCTCGAGTATCTCACCGAAATCCATCCGCGCAGGGGTAAAACGTATACTGACAAATTCGAACGTTGATGCTATCTTCGTGTCATGTACATCAGTCAGGCTTGTTGAAGAGGCGGCCAGCATTGAACAGGAAACGGGGATTCCGATTACCTCCAGCAATCATGCCATGGCATGGCATACGGCACGGCTGGCGGGAGTAAATGACAAGCTGCCGCAGTTCGGCAAACTGTTTACTCTGTAGAGATCCAACCTGTACGGCGACCACGGTTCCAGGCAATGGGAACTCCTGGTCATTTGCTATTGCAAATGCGAATCGCCCGTGCTTTTTCAGGCATGCGCGAGATATAACGTAAGGTCATCTTTCTTTTACCTGAGAGTTTAAACAACGGGGGCAGGCAATTTGTCGGGGCCAAGCAGACAAAAGCGAGCAAGCAAGAAACGACGTATCAGGCAACTCATGGACTCCATGTATCGCCTTGACGCGATCTACCCGGAACT
This sequence comes from Pseudomonadota bacterium, assembly GCA_039194725.1. Classification (GTDB taxonomy): domain Bacteria; phylum Pseudomonadota; class Alphaproteobacteria; order Rhizobiales; family Aestuariivirgaceae; genus Anderseniella. Next base: position 2,458 of record JBCCVY010000234.1, on the reverse strand, counting down.
GCGCGAGAACGACAGCGCGTTTGCCTCACTGATTGCCATCATATGGTTGTTTCTCGTCGACAAGAGGCTCCATCCAGCCGACTCCAAAATTCTCAAGCGCCTGTATCATCCCTACATCAAGCTGCGCGGCGACGATATCCTGTTTGTCAGCAAGCGACTGACGGTCAACCCGATAATCCAGGATCACATCCAATGGCTCGGCTCTCTTCTGACCACCAGCATAACCCGCGAACGCCGGGCCGGGTTTGTCCGCAAGATGTGGACCATTGCCTATACCCATAACGATCTGCACGAAGCCGAACTTGAGGTAATCCGCAAGACATCGCGCCTGTTTGCACTACCGGAGCAGGAAGCTGAACAACTGCGCCGGGAAGGCGAGGCTATGGCTGGCCGCTAGAGCGCCACAAGGTCAGACCAACGGCAAAAGCACGGGCCAGAACATGATGGCCAGACCCGCCAGGCAGAGCGCGCCTCTGACCATGTTCGGCATGTCCCGGACAATCAATCCCCTGCTGATCAGATACAGTGCAAAACCAATCCTTGCGAACGCCAGCAATGCCGATACCAGGCTTTGCGACGTTTCGATCAGTGCGATGTCGGCAATCATGGCAAGCGGTATCAGATAAAGCCCGACTCCCAGCGCCATGGCATGTCCGGCGACCCTCAGCCAAGGTGCCCCGGTCATGCCGGCGGCAATGAAGACGGTACCGCACACCGGTGGTGTGATGGTCGACAACAGCGCATACCAGAACACGAACAGATGCGCCGCCAGCAGCGGTACCCCGAGCTGCTGCAGCGCCGGCCCCGCCACGGAGATACAGATCACATAGGCTGCCGTGGTCGGCACCTCCATGCCGAGGATCAGGCAGGCGAGCGCTGTCAGCAGCAAGGCTGCCGGCAGCCAGCCGCCGGACAGGTCGACAATCAGCGAGGTGATCTTGACGCCTAGTCCGGTCTGTCCGAGCACCCCGACAATCAGGCTGGCACACAGGATGATCGACGCAATCAGCGCAATCTGGCGGCCGCTGGTTTCGATGGCTGTCGAGACACGCTCGACAATCAGCTTCCTGCCGGCGATGCCCCGGCTGGTGAACAGCAGCAGCATGGCAGCGGACAGGATCGCCAGGGCAGCGGCAAACTGGGCCGTATAGCCGCCGTGAAACAGGCGTTCCATCAGCACCGTAAACGGCACCAGGAAGAACCCGCCGGTGATCAGCAGTGTCCTGGCAGGAATACGCGCATCGTCACCCATGCCCTTCAGGTCATAGCGGCCGGCAAATCCGTCGACACCAAACCATACCGCGCAGAAAAACAGTATCGCCGGCAGGATAGCGGCCGCCATGATGGCCGTGTAGGGGGTGGATGTCAGCTCCACCATCACGAACGCGCCGGCGCCCATGAGCGGCGGCATGATCTGCCCGCCGCTGGAGGCGACCGCTTCGACCGCACCGGCAAATGGTGGCGGATACCCGAGCCTGCGCATGGCCGGCAGCGTGAACGATCCGGTCGACGCCACATTGGCGGATGCCGACCCTGAGATCGAGCCGAACAGGGCTGAGGCCAGTACCGAGACTTTGGCGGCGCCGGCCTTGAGCCTGCCGGCACTGGCAAGCGCCAGGTTCATGAAGCCCTGACCGGCCTCTCCGGCATTGAGGACAGCCCCGAATATGACAAAGACCGCGACCACGGACACCGACACACCGGTCAGTTGGCCCCACAGGCCGCCCTCGGCAATGACCAGTGTGCCGAGAAAACTTTCCACCGGCAGGCCCGGATGCCCGAGTTCGCCCGGAACGTGGTCCCCGAAAAGGCCATACACCAGGGCCACCGCCGCCACGCACGGCAGCGGCCAGCCAATGGCCCGGCGGGCCATTTCCAGCACACAGATGATGACAACGGCGCTGGCCGCCAGTTGCCCGTGACCCGCCAGCGAGCCGTACTGGTCAGACAGCGCAGCCTCGCTGAGCGCAATCCAGAAACAAACTGCGATGCCGCCCAGCCCCAGGCACCAGCCGATGGCTGATTCAATGCGCCCGCGTCCTGCAACCAGCATGATCCAGGGCACCGCCAGGGCCATGTGCAGCGGGCGTGACACCAGGTTCGGGATCAGGCCGGAAAAGATCAGCCACAGATGGAATGCAATGCTCGCTGCCCCGAGAACCAGCCATACAGGTTTGGTTGCCGGGGCAGCATTTGGTTTTTCCATGAGACGTGTCTGAAGCCTCTAGCGCAGCGAATCCGGCACCTTGATGGATTTCTCGTCGTAGTATTTCAGCGCGCCAGGATGGAGCTTGCCCACCATCGCCGTGAGGTATTCAGGCGTTACACCGTCCCACCACTTCGCGGTCTCGCCCATGCCTGCCTTGCCTTCCCAGTAGGTCTTGGTGAGCTCATAGGCGGTTTCATCGTCCATGCCGGTCGTCGTATAGGCCATCACCGGCAATGTGGTCGTTGTGAT
>JBCCVY010000233.1:0-6101 GCA_039194725.1 Pseudomonadota bacterium | reverse complement strand
TTGATGCTGATCAGCCAGATGTTCCAGGTTGGCCCTTGGCTCGCGCCATAAATGATGAGTGCGGTACCCAGGAATGTGAAGAAGACGGTCAAGACACCGAAAAGGCCGACATAGAAGGGTCCGATCCAGAAGTCGAACATGTCTCCTCCGAGCAGTGTGCCGCCACGGACGCGATATTTTCTTTCAAAACTAAGCATTGCCATGATCTTTGTCTCCGGCAGAAAACTTCTAACTGGCCACAAATGTGAGCGTTGATGTAGCGGGCGGTCAGCCACAAGCGGCACAAGAAGACCGCCCGCTACTGTTGGTGTACGAACTCAGTTTGAGCTCTCGATTGGAGCATTCAGCCAACTGCCATAGCGAGGCGTGCTTAGCTGAACAAAGTGGTTCAACAGCACAACCGCAAAGCAGAATGCTAAAACGCCAATCAGTGCCCGACGTGGGTCGAACAGGAGCCAGATTTTCCACATGATCTTTTCCTCCTATATGTAGGTCCGGTCCATCAGAACCACGGACGCCATAACCAGATCAGGAGATGAGCTACCAGCGTCAACGCGACGAAGCCCATAAATCCCTGCATAAAGACCCGGTGGAACTCTTGAGCCTCTGCGTGAGTAAGCCCAGACGGCGTTCCGCTTTGGTTTTCAGGCATGATATGCCCTCCACTGGTTGGCCATACGGCCAGTTACCACGCGCACCCTGCGTGGCGAGGGTTTGCCTTTCTTCCAGCCCTAGAGCCTTCAGTCGGCCTTTCCACCGGCAATACCGGAAGAAACCTTTTCCCCGCTGGCACTCACATGAACGCGAACGGCACCGAGTTGCTGGTGGCAATGCGCGCTTCCGCAACCACCGAACGAGCTTGCCCGGTTGGATCCAAGTTCGGACGCCACCGTTTTGGAATGATCCGATGCGCCACCGCCGCCATCAGGAAAAACACAAACGCAACGCCGTAAATGATGTTGAAGTCGACGGCATCACGAACCGAGCCACTCATTCTTCTTCCTTGCACATCAACGCTCATCAGTTCCTCTCCTCAGTTTGGAAAGCCTGGCATTTCGAGACATATCGTCATGCCGCCCTCCTCAAATTCTCTGCCGTGGCCGCAACCAGCTCCGGCGTCACCAGCGCTTCGCCCTTGCGCCGTGCAGCCTGCTCCGCGGCATCGCGAAGACGCTTTGCGGCCGAAATCCTCACCAGCACCGGCTGGGCTTCGACCAACCTGTCGAGTTCAAGCCGGGCCTCGTCGTCCCAGGCCATCTGGCCATCGAGTTTCGTCGGAGTTGCCTCGACCTTGTCCAGGTCACCGGCGAGCGGCAGGATGTTGAACAGCGCATCAAACAGCGCATTGCAAACCTCCTGCACCAGGTAGGTCGCACCCGAATAGCCCATGAACGGCGTGCCGGTATGGCGGCGGATCACGGCGCCCGGGAACGAGGCCGGCACATACATGGCGCGGCATCCGGCCTCGGCCATGTACATGCGCTCGTTGTAGCTGCCGAACATGACCAGCGGCGGCGTGTTCCGGATGGCGTCCTGAACGACGTCGTTGTCCGGCTTCACGCCTGCCCTGCGGGCATAGGCAAAGCTGCACGGCAGGCCCATTTCCTCCTCGAGGAAATTGCGCACGCCGCGGGTATAGGTCTCGTTGGCGACAATCGCGAAGCTCGCCGTGCCGAAAAAGTCCTGGGTGACCGAGCGCCACAGATCCCACAGCGGCTTGATGGTGGTGTGCTTCTCACGCTCGATGAACGGTTCCGGATCCAGCTCAAGCAACTCGCCCAGCTTGCGCAGGAACTTTGTCGTTGAATGCAACCCGATCGGCGCCTGCAGGTACGGCTTGCCAAGCCCTTCGCACAGCGCCCGCCCGAATTCACGGTACATGCAGATGTTGACATCGGCATCTACCAGCCTCGGCACGTCGGCGAGATGGCTGCCAAGCGGGAACACCAGATTGACCTCGGCCCCGATGCCGTCCACCAACCGGCGGATTTCTGCCAGGTCGGACGGCATGTTGAAGGTGCCGTAGCACGGCCCGATGATGTTGACCTTCGGCGGATCGCCCTCCTTGCGCTTCTTCGCCTTGGGCATCCTGCCCTTCTTCAGGCCGAATTCCTGCCACAGCCACAGCATCGCCCGGTTACCGGACTGCCACTGGTCTTCATCGATCGTGCGCGGCAGGAAGCGCTTGATATTGGTGCCTTCCGGTGTCACTCCACCGCCGATCATTTCGGCAATGGACCCGGTGACCACAACGCTGGGCAAACCGGGATCGAGCGTGGCGTGGGCTCGCTTCATGGCGCTTTCGGTGCCGTGCTGGCCCAGTTCTTCCTCGGCCAGGCCGGTCACGACGATCGGCAGTTCATGCGGCGGCAGCGCGTCGGTGTAGTGCAGCACCGCGGTCACCGGCAGGTTTTCACAGCCCACCGGGCCGTCAATGATGACTTGCAGTCCCTTGACGGCGGCAAATGCGTAGACCGCACCCCAGTATCCGCCTGCCCTGTCGAGATCGGCGATCAGCATCCGATGGCCCCCTCTACAGCTTTGTCCGGCTTCGACTGGCGTTCATATTTCTTCCGGAAGTCGGCCCGGTCTTTCGGCACGTCTTCCCAGATACCGGCCGCGTGGTCGGTGCCGACGCCTTCAAAGAATTCGGTGAGCTCGTCGAACCGGTGCTTGTTGGCGAGCGCAGCGTTGATCACCTGCACAAGCGAGCCTGCACCGGCGGCACCCATCAGCGGACGCGCAGATATCAGGTTGGTGAAATAGAGCGCCGGGATGGCATGCTGTTTGGCTTCCTGGACCAGTGGCGTGGTGCCGATTGCCAGGTCGGGACGCGCATCGCGCATGGCGGCTAGGTCCTGTTCAAGCGATGCGCGGTATTGCACATGACAGCCACGCGCTTCCAGCCATTCGCGGTCTGTTTCTGACCATTGCGAGCGCGCGCACGCGGTACCGACATAAGGCACCCTGGCGCCGGCCTCGCTCAGCAGGCGTGCAACCAGGAGTTCCGAGCCCTCATAACCGGACACGGTGATGGTGCCATCGATGGAGACACCGCCAAGCGCAGCCTTGATGGCGGGCAGCGCCTGCTGTTTGGCTGCCGTAATGTCGGCCTCCGGGACATTGCACACACCACCAATGGCCTCCAGCCAGGCCGCGGTGCCTTCATAGCCCACCGGCGCCGATCCGGTGATCGGACGGCCTGCAGCTTCAAACTCACGGAAAGACGCGGCATAGAACGGATGGATCGCGGCAACGGCGGCGCAGTTGAGCGCCTGGTAGAGTTCGCGCCATTCCCGTGTCGGCACTACCGGCCCAGCCGCCAGCCCAAGCGGTTCAAGCAGCTGGCCAAGCGTGATCGGATCGACCGGGAACATCTCGCCGGTGAACGTGACTGTTGGCCGGCCGCCGGAATTGTCGGAACGCGGTGCCGCGACCGGGCCCTGCTCGGCTTCCTCGCGGGCATATTTCAGCATTGCGCCGGCCAGCACGTCCTTGGCTTCCGCATGGGTCGGGATGCCGAACCCCGGTACGTCGATGCCGACAATGCGCACCCCGTTGATTTCCTTGGGCAACAGCCGCAATGGCACGCCCGATGCGCTCGGAACACACAGATTGGTCACTACCACGGCGTCGTATTTTTCCGGATCCGCCATCTGATGCACCGCATCGCGGATGTCTTCGAACAGCTTGCCGGTGACCAGTGTTTCGGAATTGAACGGTACATAGCCGACGGTGCGCTTTGCGCCATAGAAATGGGATGTGAAGGTCAGGCCGTAGACACAGCAGGCTGATCCTGACAGCACGGTTGCGGTGCGCCGCATGCGCAGGCCGACGCGTAGCGACCCGAAGGCAGGACACATACTCTGCGGTTGGTCATGCGGGCCTGCAGGATAGTCCTGTGCATACTGATCTAGAATGTCGGACTGACCCGCCAGTTTGGCGGCCTTCAGCATTTCATCCTTCCCGGCATGACACCCGTCGGCGCGAGCATCGGCTGGCGGTGCCGAACAGCCCAGCCCGCCGGGTTCAGCCGCATCACTCAACGTCGGCGTGGCAGCAACGTCATCGTACGCCACCTCGGTCGTGGCGCTTTCGATTTGCCTGCTGTCAATCGCCTTGTTCATCTACCTGCTCATACGTTCTCGTAAACAACTTCCAGGGACGGTTTCTCAATCACCTCGCCGCCGCACATGTCGGCCATGGACGCCGGCTCCAGCACGAAATCGCCGCCGGTGTCTTCCGCCGAGAACAGCGACAGGAGGCCGTCCTGGTCGAGCGGTGTCGGATGTTTCGGCGGCGCATCGGCAACCTGGCCGGCAAGCGTTTCGAACAGCGGTCCCCACTGGCTGTCCGGCTTGCCGACAATCTGGTAGTTGGCGCTCTTGCGCCGAATGTCCTCGTCCGCCGGAATGGCGGCCAGCACCGGGATTTTCACCGCATCCGCAAACGCGGCAGCCTCGCCGGTTCCGTCGTCCTTGTTGATCACCATGCCGGCCACGCCGACATTGCCGCCCAGCTTGCGGAAGTACTCAACGGCGGAGCACACATTGTTCGCCACATACAGCGATTGCAGGTCATTGGAGCCGACGACGATGACCTTCTGGCACATGTCCCGGGCGATCGGCAGGCCGAAACCGCCACAGACCACATCGCCGAGGAAATCCAGCAGCACATAGTCGAAACCCCAGCTGTGGAAGCCGAGCTTCTCAAGCAGTTCAAAGCCGTGAATGATGCCGCGTCCGCCACAGCCGCGACCCACCTCCGGCCCGCCAAGTTCCATGGCGAACACCCCGTCACGCTTGAAGCAGACGTCCGAGATGTCGACCTCTTCGCCGGCTTCCTTCTTGCGGGCGGAGGTTTCGATGATGGTCGGGCAGGCCTTGCCGCCGAACAGCAGCGATGTCGTGTCCGACTTCGGATCACAGCCGATCAGCAGCACCCGCTTGCCCTGCTGGGCCATCATGTAGGACAGGTTTGCCAGGGTGAAGCTCTTGCCGATGCCGCCCTTGCCATAGATGGCAATGATCTGGGTTTCTTTGGCCGCCTCGCCGGTCGGAACCGGATCAGGTTCTATCGCCGCTTCATCGCGCAGGCGCTGCGCCATGGCTTCTGATGGTGTGATATGCGGCGCCTGGTATACATTGGTCTTGCTCATTCGGCAGTTCTCCAGTCCAGGATCATCTTCAGGCAGTCCGGGTCGTTGAATGCCGTGCGGTAGGCGCTGGGCGCATCGAGCGCACTGCTGTGATGGGTGATCAGACCTGCCAGCGACAGCTTGCCGTCGGCAATCAGCCGCGCGGTGTCGCGCAGATCCTGCTCTTTCCATTCGGCCGCCACCCGTATGCGGGCTTCGCGCATGAAGGCCGGCGGAAACTCAAAACCGATCCGGCTTTCGTAAAATCCGGCCAGCGCGATCTCTCCACCCGGCGACAGCTTGCCGATCAGCGTATCGAGAATGTCGGCAGAGCCGCTGGCATCATAAATGGATGCATATCCGTTTCGCGTGTCCGCAGCCGGATCGACAACCGTGTAGCCCTGGCCACCACCACGGCGGTTTTCACTGGTTTCCCACACCACCGGCGCATCGCCGCCCACCGCCATGGTAACCCGCGCCAGCAACCGGCCGAGCACGCCATGACCGACGATCAATTCCGGCAGGCTGGCTCCGGGCGCTGCCACCGCATGGTAGGCGGTTGCCGCGAGCGCCAGCAACGTGGCCTCTTCCCCGAGGCCGTCCGCGACAGGAACCACGCGGGCGGCAGGAGTGACCACACGCGATGCCGAACCGCCGAAGAGGCCCTTTATATCGCCGAAGCAGCGCGCGCCGGGCACGAATACCCGGTCGCCTTCTCTCAGGCCGGAGGCCGCATCATCCTTGGTGATCCGGCCGACACACTCATAACCGGGCACCAGGGGATAGCCCATGCCCGGAAACTGCGGCATGGCTCCCGTGTACAAGAGACGCTCCGTACCGGTGCTGATGCCGGACCATTCAACGTCCACGACCACATCGCCATCGTGCGGGGCGGCAAGCAAGACGGGACGCACATCCAGTCTTTCCGGCGCTTCAAGTACAACGGCGAGCGGTTTCGCTGCAG
>JBCCVY010000232.1:0-6132 GCA_039194725.1 Pseudomonadota bacterium | reverse complement strand
CCGGTCAGATGAAGGATGCGGCTTCGCTGGCAAAAGCGTGCCCGGACGTGACCTTTGTCCTGCAGCATGCCGGCATGCTGGAGGACCTGTCCGAGAAGGGTGTCGCGGCCTGGCGCAACGGCATGGAGCGACTGGCCAACGAGCCGAATGTGGTGTCGAAACTGTCGGCATTCGGCACCTTCATCCATCGCAACGACGCCGATCACATCAAGATGATTCTGACCGACACGGTCGAGATGTTCGGTGCCGAGCGCTGCCTGTTCGGCTCCAACTACCCGATCGAGAAACTATGGACCAGCTACGCAGACCTGGTGAGCGCCTTCAAGAAGGCTGCTTCCGGCCTGTCGAAGGCGGACCAGAAGGCGATTTTCCACGACACCGCACAGCGGGTCTACAACCTCTAGGGGCCGGGGATGGCCCCGGACGAACAAGATAACAGGCCGCGAACCGGTCAAATCGACGAAGGGAGAACTTAAAAAATGGCACTTGAAATCAAGATTCTCGACTATGGCGACATCGAGCTGGAGACCAGCTTCCTGGTGCTGGGACATGAGTGCGGGCGCATTCGCCGGGTGCCGGTGTACGGCTTCCTTATATTGGGCGGCAGGTATCCGATCCTGGTCGATACCGGGTATCGCGACAATGCGATCATGGAGTCGCTCGGCATGCGCGGCCTGCAGTTCCACGACAACATGATTGAAAACCAACTCGCCAAGCACGGGGTGAAACTGGGTGATGTGCGCTACGTGCTGCACACCCATCTGCACATCGACCATGCCGGCAAGGATGATCATTTCAACATGAACACCACCGTGGTGATCAATCGCCGCGAAATGGAGTTTTCCGTGTCCGGGATCATGTACCCGCAATACCCCAAGCCGGACATCAAGCATCTGGTTGACCGGATCTATGAACCCGAGGCCATGAGGTTCCTCGACCTAGACATCACAGGGGCGGAAGAGATCATTCCCGGCGTGTGGTGCGAGGCGGCCGGTGCCCATACCGAAGGATCGATGAATGTGATCGTCGAGACCGCCGAGGGCCTGGCCTGCATTTGCGGCGACGTGATCTATGATTTCAACGACCAGATCGTCAATCACGTGAACACCAACAACTGGATGGAACCGAGGGTGACCGGCAACCATTCGGAATCCAAGCGGGCGGAAAAGGGCGCCATCAAGAAGCTCCTGACCAACTACACCTTCCTGCTGCCGGTGCATGACCGACCGGCCAAGATCGAGCACCAGCAGGTTGTCGGCAGGCTGGGCATGAGCGTGCCGGGCCCGATCACCGAAACCGTCGCCAACCGCGACTGGTTCCCGATGTAATCTCATCCCGGTTCTGAGGAAATCCTGCCATGGCACATGACGCGCTTGATCCGTCGTTTCGCGACCTGATCGACGAACACGCCCCGGTTCTGCAACTGGGCACCGGGTTCAATTTCACTGAAGGCCCGATCTGGCATCCGGCGGAACAGTATCTGCTGTTTTCCGACATGCCTGATGACAAGCGCCGGCGCTGGGACAGTCATGGCGTGCGCGAGGTGATGCATCCCTCCAACAAGGGCAATGGCATGACCTATGACGGCGACCTCAATCTCTTGGTGTGCGAACATGCCACATCGTCTGTCGCCCGGTTTCGCCCTGACGGCAGCCGCCAGGTGCTGGCAAGCCACTATGAGGGCCGCGAACTGAACAGCCCCAACGACCTGGTGGTCAAGTCGGACGGCTCGATCTGGTTCTCCGATCCGACCTACGGCCGCATGCCGGGCTTCGGTGTGGAGCGCGAAGTGCAGCTCGGATTCCAGGGGGTCTACAAGATTGCCGCCGGCGCATCGCCGGGCGCCGAACCCGAACTGGTCGTCGACCGCTATACCTTCTCGCAGCCCAATGGCCTGTGTTTCTCACCGGACGAAAAGCTGCTCTACATCAACGACACGGTGCAGGCGAACATTCGCGTCTATGACGTGACCGCCAGCGGCACTCTGACAAACGGCCGGCTGTTTGCCTCCGGCATCCAGGACAGCTCGAAACCGGGCGTGCCCGATGGCATGAAGTGCGACATGCACGGCAATGTCTGGGTGACGGCTCCGGCCGGCATCTGGGTCTACAACCCGCAAGGCATGCTGATCGGCAAGGTGCAGGTGCCGGAACTGGTGGCCAACATACACTGGGGCGGCGAGAACTGGCGCACGCTGTTCATCTGCGCCACCCACTCGCTGTACTCCGTCGAAACCCGGATAGGCCCGCGCAACGAACCGTTCATGAGGGTTGGGGCAGGGGCCGGGTCTTCGTCGGCAGCGGCCCCGAGCGCGTCCGCGCCCGCGCAAGCGGCATCCACGCCGCCGCCATCGGGCAACGGACTGCATCTGCAGCCGTTCAGGTGCGCGCTGATCATTCAGGACATGCAGAACGACGTCGTCATCGACGGCGGCGCGTTTGCCGAGTCCGGTTCGCCGGCGCACTGCAAGCAGCAGAACAACATCGAGAACATCCGTCGGCTGGCGGAGGCCTGCAGGGCTGCCGGCGTGCCGGTCATCCATGTCTGGTTCATCGTCGAGCCGGGCGCGCCTGGCGTCACCATGAACGCGCCGCTGTTTGAAGGGTTGCGTGACGCCAACGCGCTGGTGCGCGGCACCTGGGGCGTGGCACCCGTCTCAGGACTGGAGCCGCAGGCCGGCGACCACGTGGTCACCAAGTGCCGGATGAGCGCCTGGGAGGGCACCAACCTGGAGACCATCTTGAAGGCGGCAGGGCGCGATACCATCATCGAAACCGGTGCCTGGACCAACATGTCCATCGAGCATACTGCGCGCACCGGCGCCGACAAGGGATACAACATGGTGATCCCGGAAGACGGCTGCTCGACGATGAACGCCGAATGGCACAACGCGTCGATCAACTTCGCCCTGCAGAACGTGTCCAAGGTGGTCAAGACTGACGAGGTGATTGCGGCGTTGAGGGGGTAAGGTAATTGGCATCCTACCTGCACCACTGATTGTCATCCTCGGGCCACGTCTCGAGGATCCATCCGCATCGGCCTGCTGTTATCGTTTGTGGATCCCCGGCCCGGTGGCCGGGGATGACATACCAAGATAGATTCAGAGGCTTGTCCTGCAGTTCAGTGCTGCGCCTGATCCTGCTGTTTCAGGCTTGTGACAATCTCATGCGTGAGCTCCAGAATCTCACGCGCGGCCGGGCCTGAGCGCTGGCTTTCCATGACTGACCGGCCATCGCCCATGCACGACGCGAATATGATGCGGTTGCCGATCATGGTGTCGGCGGCCGTGGTGCCGAGCTCCTTCAGCGCCTCGGCGATTTCGCCGGTCAACCGCGCGCGCCGGTTGGTCCGGTTGAGCACCATCAGGGACGGCTTCTTCTCGCCCCTGGTCATTTCGATGGTCGGCTCAGTGGCCCACAGGTCGACCGGCGACGGCGCCACCGGGATCACCACTAGGTCGGCAGTCTCGATGGCTGGCCTGCCGTCAACGCCCATTTTCGGCGGCGTGTCGATCACCACAATGTCATGGGTCTCGGCCAGCGCCTGGGCTTCGTAGCGCGCGCCCCATGCGCTGGCGGTGCGGAACGTCATGTCTGGGCCTGAGCCATTGGCGTGATCCTTGCGCGCCATGAACCAGCGCCCAAGGCTGCCTTGCGGATCGGTGTCGAGAATCGCGGTCTTCAGCTGGCGGTTGCGGGCACAGGCAACGGCGATATGGGCTGCCAGCGTGGTCTTGCCAGAGCCGCCTTTTTGCTGGGTAACTGTAATGATCTTGCCGGTCATCGCATGATGCTCCCCGGTTACTCGTCAGCCGAGACTAGCACTTTTTGCGCGAAAACCGGATTCAACAGACAAAGTTGTACACAGACAGTGATTCAGGCGTTTTTCAGCAGATTGAGCGCGCCCATGCCGGCGAGCATTGCCGCGATGAACACCCATACGGATGTGCCGCCGACCAGAAGCCCGGCCAGCGCCGGGCCCGGGCACAGCCCCACGATGCCCCAGCCGAGCCCGAAGATGGCGGCACCGCCGATCAGCTTGCGGTCGATCAGGCTGGAAGGAGCGCCCGGCATGTCGCCGCCGAACACAGGGGCCTGCCGGGTGCGGGCTATCGACCAGGCAATCGCCATGACCAGGACTGCGCCGATCATCACAAAGGCCAGCGTCGGATCCCAATTGCCGCCGAACATATCCAGGAAACCGAGCACACGGGCCGGGTTGATCATGTCGGAGACCACAAGGCCGAGGCCGAACATCAGGCCGGCAAGCAGGGCACTCAGTTTACGCATGTTGGATGCTCCTGTCAGTTTGCGATCAGGTTGCGGGCGATGGTGACCACCAGGATGGCGACGCCCATGAAGGTCAGGGTCGCCAGAATGGAGCGTTTCGACAGTCGCGACATGCCGCACACGCCGTGCCCGCTGGTGCAGCCGGAGCCCAGCCGTGAGCCGATGCCGACCAGCACGCCACCGGCGATCAACAAAGGCAGCGAGCTGGTTATGGTGATGGCCGGCGGTGACACCAGCAGCGCATAGATGGCCGGCGCCGCAACCAGGCCTACCAGGAACAGCAGATTTTCACTCCAGGCCGCGGGCAGTCTCAATGCGACCAGCGAGCCGCTAATACCGCTGATCCCGGCAATGCGGCCATTGGCAAGCAGCAGCAATGCTGCTGACAGGCCGATCAGGATACCGCCTGCCAGGCCGAAAAGGGCGTTTGTAAGATCGAAGTTCATCGGTTGTGCAGTCTCCAACTGGTGGGATGGATCACCCGCACAGTTGAAGAAACCGGCTATCGGGTCAATGCGACAGATCAAGCCGTGCGGCATCGGGTTGAGTTCGGTTAATGCGGCCTACTGCACAATAATCGTCTTGTACTGCTTGTCGGCGCCGGTGAGCTTGTCGAGCATCAGCTGGACCTTGCCGAAGAACACCTGCTTGCCAGGGTAGCCGACCATGCGGTCGATCTCGCGGCCGTTCTCGACCAGCACGAAGGTCGGGGTGCCGACTATGCCGCCAATGCCGTGCAGGTGTTGTGGCCGGGGCGTGTCCACGTCCAGCACCCGCAATGGCGCTCGGCGGCCCTCAGGGCCGGCATTGTACACATCGGCGCCAATTTCCGCGTGCCACTTGGCGCACCACGGACATCCCTTGCGGTCAAACATCACCAGGCTGGCCGCATTCACGCTCAACGACATGAAACACAGGAACAGCGAGGCGGCGATGGCTTTCGGTATCAGGTGCATGGCATCTATATAGCCGATCCGAAGGCGTTGCGCAGTCAAAGTTTCGTCATTCTGGCCACGTCGACTGCTTACCGTCGCAGCCGTGCCTTGTAGGCGGTCACCCGCTGCCATGACCGGTACAACTGCTTGAAATTCAGCCGGCCTTCCCTGACGCCGCGGGCGATGGCGCGCACGGCGAAGTTGGGGTTGGGCGGGGCCTGCGCCAGCACGTTGCCGATCAGCACCATGTCATTGCCGGCGGCCAGCGCCATGATGATGGCCTCGTCCAGCTCACGCTTGGCGCTGATGCTGCGCATCTGCAAATCATCTGTGATGACCACCCCGTCAAAGCCCAGATCATCGCGCAGCATGGTCTTGATGGCGACGGGCGACAGGGAAGCCGGCAGGTTCCGGCCGCCGCCCCAGTCGCGGTGGTAGATGTGCGATGTCATCACCATGCCCGAATATCCCTTGGCGAACAGCCGGCGATAGGGCTCGATTTCAATCGACTTCCAGTGCTTGGTCACATCGACGAAATGCAGATGGCTGTCCTTGGTCGACGACCCGTGCCCCGGCCAGTGTTTCAGCGCCGTACCGATGTTGGCGGCATCGTGGGCGGCAACGAAGCTCTGTGCATACCTGGCGACATACAGCGGGTGGATGCCGAACGAGCGGTAGTTGCGGGCAATCACAGGATTGTTGGGGTTGAGGCGCAGGTCGACCACGGGTCCCAAATTGGTGTTGAAACCGGCCTTGACCAGTTCCTTTGCCATGCCGTCATAGCGCTTGCGGGCCTGGGCAACGGTGCTGCGCTGCTGCATGCGGAAATGGCCCGGTGTGTAGGTGAAGCCCTTGGTGCGGGTCAGGCGTTCAACGGCGCCGCCTTCCTCGTCGACGGCTATGATGGG
>JBCCVY010000231.1:0-6150 GCA_039194725.1 Pseudomonadota bacterium | reverse complement strand
TTGGCGCAGCAAAAATGATTGCCGAGATGGCAGATTACATCGAGGCGGACTTTGTGCGCTGGGACAAGTTCGACAAGACACCCCGGGTCGCAGCCCATTCCCGCGAAGGTGTCATCGAGCTGATGCCGACCAGCGACGGCGAAACCTACGGCTTCAAATACGTCAATGGCCATCCCGCCAACATGGCGCGCGGTTTCCAGACCGTGACTGCCTTCGGGGTGCTGGCGAGGGTGGACAACGGCTACCCGATCCTGCTGTCGGAGATGACGGTTCTGACGGCGCTGCGCACTGCCGCCACATCGGCGGTCGCGGCGAAGCACCTGGCCCCGAAGAACGCTGCAACCATGGCCATGATCGGCAATGGCGCACAGTGCGAGTTTCAGGCACTTGCGATGAGGGAAATTGTCGGCATTGAAACGGTCCGGCTATTTGACATTGATGCAACCGCAACCGAAAAAGCGGTCCGCAACCTGGCCGATACCGGCCTTAAAGTGGTCGCCTGCACGTCCGCCGAGGAGGCCATGACCGGTGCCGAAATCATCACCACCTGCACGGCAGACAAACAATACGCCACCATCCTGACCGACAACATGGTCGGAGCCGGTGTCCACATCAACGCCATCGGCGGCGACTGCCCGGGCAAGACCGAGCTGCACAAGGACATCCTGCTGCGCTCCAGCATTTTCGTGGAATACCCGCCGCAAACCCGCATTGAAGGTGAAATCCAGCAACTGGATGCGGATCATCCGGTGACCGAGTTGTGGCAGGTGATTACCGGCAAGGCCAAGGGTCGCACATCAGGCGATCAGATCACCCTGTTCGACAGCGTCGGTTTTGCCACAGAGGATTTCTCCGCCCTGCGCTATGTCCACGACCAGCTTGAGGCCACCGGGCATTTTGACGAGCTGGACATGATTGCTGACCCGGACGACCCACGCGACCTGTTCGGCATGGTGCAAAGAGCAAAAGTCTGACAGCCTGATACAGATTTCGCCAGCAGACACTTTAGCGAGGTGACCGAAATTGCCGACCGGACACGTTTTCATGGCCGTGAGCCTGGACGGTTTCATTGCCCGGACGGACGGCGGGCTCGACTGGCTGATGAAGCAGGACACTGAGGGCGAGGATCACGGCTATGACAGCTTCATAGCGTCGGTTGACGGCATTGTCATGGGACGCGCTTCCTTTGAAAAGGTTCTCACGTTCAGTGACTGGCCCTATCACAAGCCGGTTGTTGTCATGAGCCGGACATTGGGCGCCGCGGACATACCTGCCAAATTGCGGAACAAGGTGGCGCTTTCAACCCATGAGCCTAAACAGCTAATGCACGAACTTGACCGCAAGGGTTGGAAGCGAGCGTATATCGACGGCGGCAAGGTCGTGCAGTCGTTTCTTGGTGCCGGACTTGTTTCAGACCTCACAAACACTCACATACCAAAACTGATTGGTACCGGTCTGCCGCTGTTTTGCCTGCTTGACCGCGACATCGACCTCGCGCTTATCGAGAGCCGGTCATTTCCGTTCGGTCTTGTAACCTCGAAATACCGGGTTAGAAAGCCCGACCGGCCGTGACGATGATTGCGGCGCGCTGACAAGGCAATATCGGATCTTAACGACATGAAAAGCCCGCTCTTGTCATGCAGCGGTCTTGCTTTACTGTCATAGACAGCACTTGTTTGAGTTCATTTTCGATTGGACAGCCCGCGCATGTCAAAAAGCCCAGCCCCTCAGGATTCTGCCGGCTTCCACCTGCCTGATCCCATCCAGCTTATGGACAACCTGTCCAAGGCACTGCAGATCGGTGCGGCAATCGCCCAGAACATGGCTGAGCACAAGCAGGAAGATGCCGGCAAAATGGACGGAGACGGGTTCAAGCCCATTGAACCGGTGCTGAAGACATTTGCCGAAATCGCCCAGTCCTACGCGCAACATCCGGAACGCTGGGCCGAGGCCAGTTTCCAGTTGTGGCAGGGCTATACGCAACTCTGGCAAAACTCCTGGGCACGCATGATGGGAGAGCACTGGGACCCGGTGGCAACGCCGGAGCGTGGCGACAAGCGCTTCAAGGATCCCGACTGGTCACGCAATCAGGTGTTCGACTTTTTCAAGCAGGCCTACCTGCTGACCGCCAAGTGGGCACATGAGACGATCTCCAATACGGCAGACACCGACGAGGCGACCCGGCACAAGGCGAACTTCTATTTCGACCAGATTGCCAACGCGCTGTCGCCGTCCAACTTCGCCGTCACCAATCCGGAAGTGTTGAAACAGACACTGGCCTCCAACGGCCAGAACCTGCTCGACGGCATGAAGAACCTCGCCCGCGACCTGGAAGCCGGTCACGGATCGCTGCGCATCAGGCAGACCGACATGAGCGCGTTTGCACTGGGCGAAAACATGGCGTTGTCGCCCGGTCAGGTGGTGTTTCAGAACGAGCTGATTCAACTCATCCAATATGCACCCGCAACGGAAAAGGTGCACAAGACACCGCTGCTGATCGTGCCGCCCTGGATCAACAAGTTCTACATCCTCGATCTCAACCCGAAAAAGTCCTTCATCCGCTGGTGCGTTGAACAGGGCCTGACAGTGTTCGTCATCTCGTGGGTCAATCCGGACAAGGAGCTGGCTGAAAAGGGCTTTGCCGATTACATGCATGGCGGCATTCTTGAGGCCATCAGCCAGATCCAGGAACAGACCGGCGAAAAGAAGGTCAATACCATCGGATACTGCATTGGCGGCACGCTGCTGGCTGCCACGCTCGGCTACATGGCGGCCCGCAACGACGAGCGCATCAAGTCTGCGACGTTCTTCACAACCCAGGTGGATTTCACTTATGCCGGCGATCTGAAAGTGTTTGCCGATGAAGACCAGATCAGCTTGGTTGAAGAGCGCATGGCCAGGGACGGCTTCCTTGACGGCAAGGAAATGTCCAACGCATTCAATCTGTTGCGGTCAAATGACCTGATCTGGTCATATGTCGTGAACAATTACCTGAAGGGCAAGGATCCAATGCCCTTTGACCTTTTGTACTGGAATGCCGACCCGACCCGCATGCCGGCCGCCACCCATTCGTTCTATCTGCGCGAATGCTATCTCTACAACCATCTCAGCCAGGGCAAGATGACGCTGGACCAGGTGCGGATCGACCTGAGCAAGGTCAAGATACCGGTCTACAATCTGGGCGCGCGCGAAGACCATATCGCACCGCTGAAATCGGTGTTTAAGATCGGCGAATTCCTGGGCGGCGACACGCAGCTTGTGGTGGCCGGCTCCGGACACATTGCCGGGGTGGTGAACCCGCCGGAGGGCGGCAAGTACCAGTACTGGACCAATGACAAGGGCGCCGACACAATTGACCGGTGGCTGGCAGGCGCGGACGAACACCCGGGTTCGTGGTGGCCGCACTGGATGGAATGGCTGTCTGAACGGTCAGGCAAAAAGGTGCCGGCACGGGATCCGGAGCTTGGCAAACTGCAGCCGCTTGAACCGGCACCGGGCTCCTATGTGAAGGTCCGAGGCAGCTAGGGGGCTGGCCCCTAGAGAACACCGTCTTCCGCCGCCTCGACGGAAATTCCCATCTTGTCGAGACCGTCTTCCAGATAGTCTGCCAGCAGGGGCACTCCCAGCAGGTAATCATCGGTGCTGTTCACACGCTCCGAGCGGGCCGTTTCCAGGGCTTCCTGAATGTCCTCGGGCTCGTAAGTGCCACGCCCGATCCACATCAGTGCGACCAACGACACCTGCTCATCAATGTTCATGTCGTCAATGAAGCTGCGCAGCTCAGCCTCTGTCGGGTCGTCGCGGCGGGATTCCAGAATGCTGTCGGAATCCGCGTCATCGCCGTCACCGTCCCAAGCGGCAACCTTGCCGTCCAGCTCGCGGGCCCGCACGATGACGTGAGCCACCTTTTCCGGGGAAATATCAAGCATCGGCGTGTCCTCCCTGCACTATGGTGCAACACTGTTTCCAGTCACCAGATTGCTCGAAGACCCGCCCGGCTTCATTGATCCATCTCAAACCCGACAAAATCGGCGGCGACCGCCAGTTTGCCGGGCTATGGGGCTACTTTTCCGATTTGGCCAGTTGGTGCAGGCCCCGGGCGCGGCGATCAAGCCACCAGCCATACTGTTCGGGCCAGCCGGAAAAATCCAGGTCAACGCCCATGGCCCGGGCCTGGTGGCGCGGCCAGAACGGGTCATTGATGGCTTCGCGCGCAATTGCGATCAGGTCGGCCTGGCCGTTCTGCAGAATGTCTTCCGCCTGGGGTCCGTCGAGGATCAGCCCGACCGCCATGGTCTGGATATTAGCCTCGCGCCTGATCTGCTCGGCATAAGGCACCTGGAATCCGGGACCGCGATAGCCGGTTGACGCAGTGGCACCGGCCGCCGCGTTGCCCCCTGACGAACAGTCGATGACATCGACACCACGGGCCTTCAGCGCCTTCGCCAGGACCACGGAGTCTTCGATGCTCCAGCCGCCTTCGAACCCATCCACGGCGGAAATACGCACAAACAGCGGCTTGCCTGCCGGCCACACCGGGCGCACCGCTTCAGTGACTTCCAGCACAAACCGCATGCGGTTGTCGCGGCTGCCGCCATACTCGTCGGTACGTTGATTGGACAATGGCGACAGGAACTGCTGCAGGAGATAGCCATGGGCGGCATGCAGTTCCAGGATGTCCATGCCGATGTGATCCGCCCGCTTCGCCGCAGCGGCGAAATCGGCGGTGACCTGGGCAATATCAGCCCGGGTCATCTGGCGCGGCACCAGCCAGCCATTGCCAGCCGGCAGCGGGCTCGGTGAGATGACCTGCCATGCCATCTCACCGCGCGCAGCGTCAGATTCATCCAGCGCGCCATTGCCGTGCCACGGGCGCTGTATGCATGCCTTGCGGCCGGCATGGCCAATCTGGATGCCGGGCACCACCCCTTGCGCCTTGATGAAGTCAACCATGCCGCGCATGGCGTCGGCGTGCGTGTCCGACCAGATACCGAGGTCGCCATGGGTAATGCGGCCGATGTCCTGTACGGCGCTGGCCTCCAGAATGATCGCACCCGGCCGGCCCAGGGCATATTTCGAGTAGTTGGCGAAGTGCCAGTCGGAAAACAGGCCGTCGTGGGCGGAATACTGGCACATGGGCGCTATCACCACGCGGTTTGCCAGCGTGACCTGTTTGATGGTCGAGGGCGAAAACAGCATCGTCACGGGAACAAGGTCACCTGCTCAAGACCGGTCTCCTCAGGCAGTGAGAACATCAGGTTGAAGTTCTGCACCGCCTGGCCGGCAGAGCCCTTGACCAGGTTGTCCAGCGTCGACAGCAGCACCACCCTGCCCTCGATGCGATCGGGAACCACGCCCATCAACACCCGGTTCGACCCGCGGACGAACTGGGTCGCGGGCATCACACCGTCCGGCGCCATGTTGACGAACGGCTCATCGCCGTAGCGCTCGGCAAGTACCTGATGACAGTCGCCGGCGGTCCTGCCCGCGGCGAGCCTGGCATAGGTGGTGATGAACTCGCCCCGGCTCATCGGCACCAGATGCGGGGTAAAGTTAACGATCACGTCGCGGCCCGCAGCAATCGACAGCTCCTGTTCGATCTCAGGCGCATGCCGGTGCTTGCCAATGGCATACGGCCCCATGCCCTCACCGGCTTCGCAGAACAGCGTGTTCTGCTTCAGTGCACGCCCGGCGCCGGACACGCCGGACTTGGCATCAATCACCAGATCGGATGCATCAATCAGCCCGGCCGCAACCAACGGCAGCAACAGCATGAGCACTGCGGTCGGATAGCAGCCCGGACAGGCAACCAGACGGGCTCCGGCAATCTGGTCGCGATAGTGTTCGGTCAGCCCGTAAACCGCCTCGGCCTGCAGATCGAGGGCTGCGTGCTCATTGCCGTACCATTGCGCGTAGGTTTCCGGATCACGCAGCCGGAAATCAGCCGACATGTCTATGATCTTCAGATGCTCAGGCAGCGCCTTGATGACCTTTTGGCTGGTGGCATGCGGCAGGCCGCAAAACGCCGCATCAACGCTTGACCAGTCGACATCTTCATTGGTGACCAGTCCCGGCAGTCCCAGGCTGGCCAGATGCGGAAACACAGCCTCCATTGGCTTGCCGGCGTGGGAGTTGGCCGTCAGCGCAACG
>JBCCVY010000230.1:0-6155 GCA_039194725.1 Pseudomonadota bacterium | reverse complement strand
TTGACCGCAACGGTCAGCAGCGCGATGGCGGCGGCAGGCAGCAGGGGTGTCATGGCGGCTTTCAGGTCATACTCGGCGAACGAGATGAGCTGGGCGTTTTCGCGCACCATCGATCCCCAGTCCGCCGTTGGCGGCTGAATGCCGACACCGAGGAACGACAGCGAGGCAATGGTCAGGAACACGAAACAGAAGCGCAAGCCGAACTCCGCCACCAGTGGCGGCAGAATATTGGGCAGAATGTCGCGCCGCATGACCCAGCCGAGGGATTCACCGCGCAGCCGCGACGCCTCGACATAATCCATGACCACAACGTTCAGGGACACCGCGCGTGCCAACCTGAACACGCGCGTGGCGTCCAGAACGGCGATGATGATGATCAGGTTGATGACGTTGGAACCGAAAATCGACAACAGCATCAGTGAGAAGATGAGGCTCGGGATCGCCATCAGCACATCCACGAACCGGCTCAGCGCCTGGTCCAGCCAGGACCGGTTGATGGCCGCCATCACGCCCAGGCTGCCGCCGATCAGGAATGACAGCGCCGTAGTGGCAACGGCAATGCCGATGGTGTTGCGCGCGCCGTAGATCAGGCGCGACAGCACATCGCGTCCCAGTTGGTCGGTGCCGAACCAGAATTCGGAGCTCCAGGGCGCATAGGGCGTGTCAAAAATCTGGCTTTCGCCGTAGGGCGCAATAATCGGGGCGAACACGGCAAGAATGAAATAGAACGCGATGACGATCATGCCGAACCAGGCCGTGCCCGGTGCCTTTTTCAGGCTGCGCCAGGTGCGGTCCCACCATGTTCGCCGTTCTGCAACTGAAGCCACCTCACCAGCGGCGGAATATGTCTGGTCATCGGTGCTCATCTTGGGTGCAACAGCCTCGGATTGGTTACAATGGATACGATGTCGGCGAACAGGTTCAGCAGGATGTAGGTGGCGGCAAAGATCAGCGCGCAGGCCTGCACGACCGGAATGTCACGTGTGGTCACGGCATCCACCATCAACTGCCCGACGCCGGGATAGACAAACACAACCTCGACAACCACCACCCCGACAACCAGGTAGGCCAGGTTGAAGGCGATCACGTTGACAATCGGCGCCCACGCATTGGGCAGCGCGTGCTTGGTGATGACACTGGACTTGGAAACGCCCTTGAGCCGCGCCATCTCGATATAAGGGCTGGCCAGCAGGTTGATGATGGCTGCCCGGGTCATGCGCATCATGTGCGCGACGATCACCAGTGTCAGGGTCAGCGCCGGCAGCGCGGTCATATAGATCCTGTCCGCCAGTTCCGTGGTCTCGCGGACATTTGCCAGAGACGGGAAGACTTTCCATAACGTTGCCAGCACCAGGATCAGGATGTAGGCGACGAAGAATTCGGGAAACGAGATGGTCGTCAGTGTCGTGGCGTTGACGGCGCGGTCATAAAATGAGTTGCGGTACAGCGCGGCGGTGATGCCGAGGGCCAGTGCCAGAGGCACCGCGATAATCGCCGTCATGCCGGCCAGGAACAGTGTGTTCCACAGACGCGGGCCGATCAGCTCCATCACTTCACGCTCGCGGCCCTGGCTGCGGCCGGAGAAGGATGATCCGAAATCCCCCTGCAGCACGCCGCCGATCCACTGGAAGTAGCGGGTAATGGCCGGCTCGTTCAGCCCCAGCTCCTTGCGGAAGGCTGCAACGGTTTCAGGCGTGGCTGCCTGACCGAGAACCGATGTTGCAAAGTCGCCGGGCAGGAATTGCAGCGAGCTGAAAATGATAATGGAAACGACAAAAAGGGTCAGCAGGCCAAGACCCAGTCTCTGCAATACAGTCCGCACGATCGGATGCATGTTCTATGTACTCCCTCACGCAAATCCCAACGCATTTCTTGTTGCCGGTGCGTTTGTTTGCGTCTCCCTGACTGCAAAGGTGGCAAAAAAATTCCGACATGACCAGCCCTTTTTGTGCCCCAATTCGGACAGCAAGGCTGCTCGCCCCGGTTTAGGTGGTGCGGCGGCGGCTTGTTTCTGGTTGTCTTCCGGCCAGGTAAACCGCCAGTCGCGGATCATGCGACCGCCATCGCGATTGTGGATTGAGTTCCGCCCGCCTTGGACCGGTATTCGGCTGTGCCTTGTAACAAAATCGTTGAACATCAATACTATGACGCCGCCGTCATCACGCAGGATACTCTGCACTTCAGCGTACCCATAACCACATGCAGCGACTGGGTTATTGGGCGATCAGCGTTTTGAGTGTGTCGAGGCGGTCAGCCTCTTCGGCAGGCTTGTCCCAGCGAATGCGGTGGATGCGGGGAAACCGCATGGCGATGCCGGATTTGTGCCGCGTCGAGGGTTGCACCGCGTCGAACGCCACTTCAAACACCAGGTCCGGCTTGACCGCACGCACCGGGCCGAACCGGTCGGTTGTGTTGTCGCGGACAAACTTGTCCAGCTTCTTCAGTTCCGCATCGGTGAAGCCGGAATAGGCCTTGCCGACAGGCACCAGTTCTTCCGCCCCGTCTTCACCTGTGCGCCAGGCGCCAAACGTATAGTCGGAGTAAAATGACGAGCGCTTGCCGGAACCGCGCTGCGCATACATGATCACACAGTCCGCGGTGAGCGCATCGCGCTTCCACTTGAACCAGTGTCCCTTCGGCCGGCCTGCGAGGTAGGGCGATGCAATGCGCTTCAGCATCAGGCCTTCGATATTTGCATCACGCGCGCCATCGCGCAGCACTGTCAGGTCATCGAAGCTCTCGAACTCGATCACCTTGCTCAGCGATGCGCGCGAAAACCGGTTGGCCGCCA
This sequence comes from Pseudomonadota bacterium, assembly GCA_039194725.1. Classification (GTDB taxonomy): domain Bacteria; phylum Pseudomonadota; class Alphaproteobacteria; order Rhizobiales; family Aestuariivirgaceae; genus Anderseniella. Next base: position 3,364 of record JBCCVY010000230.1, on the reverse strand, counting down.
GCAGGTCCTCCAGGTGGGCCCGGCGCGCGGTGAAATCGAGTCCGCGAAGGTCGTCGTCATGGCGGAACAACAGGTCGTAAAACCGGATGTGGGCCGGATAGTTCCTGACCATCGCGGCACTGACGCTCTTGCGGTTGAGGCGCTGCTGCAGGTCGTTGAACGGCGCGATATCGCCGTCGCGCAGCACCAGCAATTCGCCGTCTGCCACACCTGAGAAGCCCAGGAATGCATCGCCGATATCGGGAAACGACTTTGATATGTCGTCGCCGGTGCGCGAATACAGCCGCAAGTCCTGCCCGTTGCCGGCAAGCTGCACCCGGATGCCGTCCCATTTCCACTCCGCGGTCCATTCACCTGGCGCGAGCTTTTCCAGATCGCCGTCTTCCAGCGGATGCGCCAACATGACCGGTCTGAACACCGGCGTGTCACCCGGGTCCGGCCTGTCGGCCCGGCCCTCCAGCCAGGCAAACAGGTTTTCGTATGGCAGCGTGATGCCGTGCCAGACCTCCTCCACGTCCGCCACCTCGCGATCGAATGCCCGCGCAATGGCGGTCTTGGCGAGACGAGCCGACACGCCGATGCGAAGCCCGCCGGTCACCAGTTTGAGCAGCGCCCAGCGGCCATTGGCATCGAGTGCGTCCAGCCAGCCGGACAGCACCGGCCCGGCGTCCGCCCGCTTCATCGACTGCAGCGTGTCGTAGATCTCGCCCAGCGACGGGACCGGTGCTTCGGCGTTGTGTGCCGGCCACAACAGCGAAACCGTTTCGGCGGTATCGCCCACATAGTCACGCGACAGCTTGTACAGCACCGGATCCACATGCGGTTCCATCAGCTCGCCCACCAGGCGCCGGAACGGCAGGCGCAGGTTCAGCCCGTCGGTCAGGGCAGCCAGCGCAATGCCGCGGTGCGGATCGGGTGTGGCGCGGAAATAGGCCTGCATCAGGTCAAGCTTGGCATTGCGTGAGCTGGTGAAGGCGAGGCGGTTCATCAGTTCTGCGAAGGTGTTCACCGGCTCACTCTCCCTCGTCTTCAAAGCCGACCAGAGCCAGCGCTCTGCCCTTCAGGCCCATGTTCGATATCTGGTGCAGCAGCGCGTCCTCACGGCCGTGGGTCACCCAGACTTCGCCTGCCTCGACATCGGCGATGGTCTGCAGCAGTTCCGGCCAGTCGGCATGATCGGACACGATGATCGGAAACTCCGCGCCGCGCTGCCGGGCCCGCGCCCGAACCCGCATCCAGCCTGAAGCAAACGCCGTCAGCGGATCGTTCATGCGCCGCGACCAGCGATCGGCAATCGCGGACGGCGGACACAGCACAAGCTGGCCCTGCAGGGTCTCCGGCGGCTCATCGCCGACGGGGCGCAATTCGCCGAGCTCAATGCCCTGCGATGTATAGTAGTCGCACAACCCCTGCAGTGCGCCATGCAGGTATATCGGCCGATTGTAGCCGGCTGAACGCACCAGGCAGATCATGCGTTGGCATTTGCCCAGCCCGTAGACCCCGAGCAGATGTGTGCGGTGCGGTGATGCGGCCAGCGACGCCACCAGGCGGGCTGCCTCCGTGCCGGCGTTCTCGTGCACGAAGACCGGCAGGCCGAAAGTGGCTTCGGTGATGAACAGGTCGCATTTGATCACCTCGAATCCGGCACAGGTCGGGTCGGCGGCGCGCTTGTAGTCACCGGATATGACGGCCCGATACCCCTTCCAGTCGACAATCACCTGGGCCGCACCCAGTATGTGGCCGGCAGGCGCCATGCGCACAGCGACTCCGTTGATGGCTACGCTCTCGCCATAATCGATCGCCTGCAGGGTTCCACCGGCGCGCTCGCCGTACCGGACCTGCATGATGTCGAGCGTCTGTCGTGTCGCCATCACTGACGTATTGCCGGGCCTGGCATGATCGGCATGGCCGTGGGTGACAACCGCCCGGTCAACCGGGCGTGTGGGGTCGATGTAAAAATCTCCCGGCTCGCAATAAAGACCACTTGGGGTGGGGTAAAGCCATGTTGCGGGATCTGAGGTCATGACACTCAAACGCTACACCGCCGTTGCCGGTTCAGGCAAACGCATCGCGCGCCAGGGCCGGCATCCGGGCAAACAGGGTCAACCCGCGCACGATGAAGAACAGGCTCAGGGCGAACCACAGTCCGTGATTGCCGAACACCGGGGTCAGCGCGTAGCCTGCCGCCAGGTAGATGGCCAGCGAAACAATCATCATGTTGCGCATGTCGCGGGTGCGCGTTGCACCGATGAATATGCCGTCAAGCTGGAAGCACGCAGCACCCAGTATCGGCGTCAGCGCGGCCCACCACAAAAAGGTGCGCGCAAACTCCCGGATGTCGGGATTGACCGACATCACGTCAATCGCCCACGGTCCGGCCAGCAGGATGGCAAGAGACAGGACGCCGCCGGTGATCATCGCCCATTGCGAGGAGATGCGCACCGCCGTGTCATAGCGCCGGCGTGACTTCGCTCCGACGGACTGGCCGACCAGCGCCTCGCTGACCGTGGCGAAGCCGTCGATCATGTAGCTGCCCATGAAGAACAGCTGCATCAGGATGGCGTTGGCTGAAACCGTCACGTCGCTGATCTTGGCGCCCTGCGAGGCAAACCAGGAAAATCCGAAGGTGAGACACAGCGTGCGCACCATGATGTCGCCATTGACCAGCACCATGCGCCTGACCCGGTCACGGTCCAGTATCCGGGCCCTTGACGGCCGCTCGCCGTCCCGGCGCAGGAACATCCAGACCACCGCAAAACCCAAGAAGGCGGACGACACTTCGGCAATCAGGGTGCCGTATCCGATGCCGGCCGTGGCCATGTTGAAGTGCAGCACGAACAGCGCATCCAGAGCCATGTTGGCCACGTTGAGATAGATCTGCACGACAAACGCCCACCGCATCTGCCCGATGCCGATCAGCCAGCCCAGAATGGCATAGTTGGCCAGCGAAAACGGCGCCGACCATATCCGAATGTCGAAATATATCTTGGCTTCGCGCTCAATGTCAGGAGAGGCTGCGATCAGCCAGAACGACAGCTTGGAGATTGCCGGTGCGAGCAGCAGCAGGATCAGACCAATGCCTGCCGCCAGCAGCAGTGCACGATACAGCACCGCGGCAAGTTCCTTGCCGTCACCTGAACCGAAAGCCTGCGCCGCAATGCCCGACGTGCCCATGCGCAGGAAGCCGAACCCCCAGTAAACCAGCGAGAAAATCAGCGCGCCGATGGCAATCGCGCCGATATAGTGTGCCTCTGGCAGTTGCCCGATAACTGCTGTGTCGACCACACCCAGCAAGGGTTGTGATACGTTGGCGAGCATGATCGGCACCGCCATCGTGACAACTGACTTATGTGTGATCGGCGTC
>JBCCVY010000229.1:0-6159 GCA_039194725.1 Pseudomonadota bacterium | reverse complement strand
CCCTCGGGCCTGTCCCGAGGGTCGACAGCGACGTTGCATGGATTCTCGGGACAAGCCCGAGAATGACAAAGGCGGAGGGTTTCTGACGGGCACTGTACTTGTGACAATCCCCTGCGCGCGCAGCTTCAGGTTGTGGCATTCGGTGGCACAACGGTGCAGAATCGCTGGATGGACGCAAGAGCAGAACCGGCACACGAAAAGTTCGAATTCAGTAACACACTGCAGTTCGATCAGGAGCAGTATGTTCAGTTAAACGGCCTTCTTCGCGGAAAAAGATACCCCCTGTTGCGTGCTTGTTGCGCTCTCGCCGGTATCGTGATGTTGGCTTGGTCTTATACACTTCTACCGGGCATCATCATGCTCACCATATTGGGTCTTTTGGTTTTCTCCCCCCAGCGATTGCGAGGCAGTGCTGAATGGCACTACAGAACCAACCCGGTGTACCAGCAGCCAATCACCTATGTGGTCAGTAATGATGGGCTCAGATTTTTGTCGCAGGGCGCAGAAGCGGAGATTGTGTGGGCCAAGACCACAGTCTGGGAAGTTCGCGGTGATCTGCTGCGAATAACGCCACCGCACTTCCCCAATTGCTGGTTTCAGATGTCTGAGCTTGAGCAGGCCGGTGTTTACGAACAGGTAATGAACAATTGCCGTCGGTATGGAAGGCAATTCAAAGGAAAATGACCGTGCGGGAGTTTGATTATACCCATGAGCTACAGTTCGACGAGCAGCAGTATGTCGAAGCCTGGTTGGAATTGATTCAGATTATCTGGCCCATAAGACTTTTTGTGATTCTGATCACGGCGGGTGCAATGCTGTTCTGGTCATACACGATGATCATTGGGATGGTTTTGCTCATGTCTGCAGCAATGGCATATTGGTTGCCCGCGCGATTTATACCCAGGCACTGGGCAGAAAGCTCTGGTTGGAATAGGAATAGGTTTGCCCGGCAGAAGACAATCTATTCTGCGGATCAGGACGGCTACACAGTCGCTACCAAGGGCATGAAAATCCGCATTAACTGGGAAAAGACCACGGACTGGAAGCTGACTCGTAACTGGCTGCACATTAACACACGCGGTTTTCCCAGCGCATGGTTCAGGAAGTTGGACCTGGAGCAGGCTGGCGTCTACGATGATCTGATGGGCACTCTTCACAGAAAAGGAGTCCGGCAGCGGTAACCGCATTGTGCGTCTGAGATCCGCTTGTAACCACTGCGGTGCATGACTCAGAATCTTTGCAATACTATCACTCACACCCGGTAAGGCCGACGCGGGAAGCTCCGCATTGTGAAAACAACTCAACTGAATGTGATCTGTTGCACCACATCGTCGTTATACGTTTTATGTACACTGCATTAAAAGTGCGTACACAGAAATCCTCAACAAGACAGGGGTAAGTCCAATGACCAGTTCCAGTATTTCCCGCCGCAACGTTCTTGCCGGCGCCGCCGTAGCCACTGCGGCTGCGCCGTTTGCAAGCTCACTCGCCACAACTCCGGCTGCCGCAAAGGCGCCGATGGCCAAGGTGGATCACCCGACCCATCGCCGCTTCAAGCTCGGCGAGTTTGACCTCACCACCATCAATGACGGCGCCATCACGCTGGAAAACCCGCAAGGCATCTTCGGCACCAACGCTTCGAAGGAAGACTTCGAAGCCCAGGCCAAGGCCAACTTCCTGCCCACGGACAAGCTGCAGATCAGCTTCACGCCGGTGATCGTCAATACCGGCAATGAGCTTGTGCTGTTCGACACCGGCAACGGCGAGGCGCGCATGCCGGCCGCCGGCCAGATGATCCACTCGACCCTCAAGGCCGCAGGCTACAGCCCGGATCAGGTCGACAAGGTTGTCATCACCCATTACCACCCGGACCACATCGGCGGGCTGATGATGGGCGGCAAGCCGACCTTTGCCAACGCAACCTATGTGGCGGCAGCCGCCGAACATGATTTCTGGTCAGCGCCGGAGCGCATGTCCGGCGGCACAGAACGGGTCGCCAAGCTGACCGCCAGCAACATCGCCCCGCTGGCAGACAAAATGACCTTCGTGAAGGATGGCGATGATGTGGCGTCCGGCATTCGCGCCATGTCGACAAACGGTCACACGCCCGGCCACACCGCCTATTCGATTGAGAGCGGCGGCAAGCGCATCATCGTGGCCGGTGACTTTGCCAACCAGCCGGCGCTGTCGATTGCAAAGCCGGACTGGCATGTGAAGTTCGACATGGACAAGGATGCAGCCGTTGCCACGCGCAAGAAGGTGCTCGACATGCTGGCGACCGACAGGGTGCCGTTCACCAGCTATCACATGCCGTTCCCGGCAGTCGGCTACATCGACAAGACCGCTGACGGCGGTTACCACTACGTGCCGGTGAGCTACCAGCTCGACGTCTGAGGCCGGCGGACTATTTGCCGCGCAGCCAGTCGCGATAGCTTGCAGCGTCATCGACGTCTGCAAGCTGTCGCAACAGTTTTACCGGCACACCGTCAAGATTCGACATCGTGTCCGCCAGGGCGTGTTCGCTCGACCAGCGAACGTTATCGAACATCTGCAGCACCGTGCGCCGGCGCGACTGGCCCACCAGCCAGTAACCGCCATCCGGTGCAGGTCCGAACACGGCGTCGTGGCTGCCAAGCTGGTGGAAAGCACAGGCGATGTCAGCACACTCGATGTTTGGAATATCGCTGCCGATGATGATCACCGGGCCGACGGGCAATTGATTGAACATGCGATGCATGCGATGGCCGAGATTGCCAGTTCCCTGGTCAACAAGGTTGACGTTTTCCGGCCAGACACCTGCCTGCAGCTCATGTACGCCCGACACTGCCACCCAGGTTTGCCAGCGCGGGTCGCGCGACAGCGTGTTGAGCGTGTCTGCCAGCATGACCCTGTAGGCACGGGTCGCCTCCATGGCCCCGATACCGGCGCCGAGACGGGTTTTGACCCGGCCGATGCGCGGTTGCTTGGCCATGACCAGCAGATGTTGCCGGCGCGAGCTCATTTGTAGAACCGCCTGATCCGCTCCGGCGACACACCGAGAGACCACATGGCTAGGCAGGTCAGGTTGCGGATGATGCGCGCGAAATAGCCGTCACGGACATAACGCTCGGCGCTGGTGACCGCCGGCACGTCCAGATAGACCAGCCGCGACCTGCCGATGCGGCTTACCAGGTCGACATCCTCCATCAGCGGCAGCGGCCGAAATCCGCCGGCCTCGTCGTACAGGCTGCGCGACACGAGCAGCCCCTGGTCTCCGTAGGGCATGGCAAACAGCCGACACCGAAGCGCAACGAGCTTTTCAAGAATCCGCGCCCTGGTGCCCGCATCGTCCAGCTCAAAGCGAAACACCGCTGCCTTGGAGGACTGCGCCATGTGGGCCGCAACCGCCCGGGCCCAGCCTTTGCCCGGCACAGTGTCTGCATGCAGGAACAGCAGCCAGTCGCCTGTAGCGGCGTCCGCCCCTGCCGCCATCTGGACGCCGCGTCCGGACGGACCGCGCAACACCACGGCATCGAAACCGCTGACATCAGGTGACGTCACCGAGCCGCCATCCGCGACGATGATCTCGCCGATGCCGGCTTCTGCCCTGCCCTTGTTCAGGCAAGCCAGGGTCCGCGGCAAACTGGCATTGGCATTGCGGGTTGGAATGACGACCGACAGCATAATGGGCGGACAATAGCTTCAGTGCGATTGAGTTGGAACATGCCGCAGTATATTTTTTGTTCTTGTTATGTTCCAATTTCTGCGTTAACCTTTCTGCATCATGAATGTAAACCCGAACCCCTCCCGGCTGGATCTGTCCAGCGCCCCCGCATCGGCCCCTGCGATGAACCAGGTCAAAGCACGCGGGCGCGGTGTCGGCAGCAATGCAAGCGGACGCTTTGAAGCGTTCAGGCGATCCGGCTTCGATGACGGCTGGCACCGCGAAGACGACGACCTGCCGGTGCTCAAGACCCAGGTCACCGAAGAGGCGGCACGCTCCATCATCGCCCGCAACGTCTCGCCGGACATCTCGTTTGACCGCTCGATCAACCCGTATCGCGGCTGTGAACATGGCTGTTCCTACTGCTATGCGCGACCCAGCCATGCCTATATGGGCCTGTCCGCCGGACTTGATTTTGAGAGCCGGCTGTTTGCCAAGACCAATGCGGTTGAACTGCTGCACAAGGAACTGGGAGCAAAGGGCTATGAGCCGGCAACCATTGCCCTTGGTGCCAACACCGACCCGTACCAGCCGGTTGAACGGCAGTACCGCCTGACCCGCGACATCCTAAAGGTGCTCAACGACTGCAACCATCCGGTCGGCATCGTGACAAAGTCAGCTCTGGTCACCCGTGACATCGACATCCTGAAACCGATGGCCGAGAAAGGCCTGGTCAAGGTTGCGCTGTCGCTGACCACGCTGGACCACAAGCTGTCACGCCAGATGGAGCCGCGTGCGTCTGCGCCGGGCAAACGGCTGCAGGCGCTTGAGCTGCTGTCAGCTGCAGGCATTCCCACTGTCGTCATGACGGCGCCAGTCATTCCGGCCATCAACGACATGGAAATCGAAAAGCTTCTCGGGGCAGCGCAGGCCGCAGGCGCACGCGAGGCAGGCTATGTGCTGCTGCGCCTGCCGCATGAGTTGAAGGAGCTGTTTCGCGAGTGGCTGGAACGGGAATTCCCTGACCGGGCCAAGCACGTGATGAACCTGGTGCGCGATATTCGCGGCGGCCGCGACAATGATCCCAAATTCGGGGCGCGCATGACCGGGCGCGGCCCCTATGCCTGGCAGATCGGGCGGCGGTTTGAACTGGCGTGCAAGCGGCTCGGCCTCAACAAGGCAAAACTGAAGCTGCGCGCCGACCTGTTTGAACGCCCGGTGCAGCCGGGTGAACAGCTATCGCTGCTTTAGGGTCCTGGCCCTAGAGCATGATCCAGTCAAAACCGTAGCCTGCCGCCAGCGATCCGGTCAGTGCCAGCACGAGATAAAGAACAAACGGCTTCAGCCTGAGCACCGGGAAGATAGCCATGGCACCCCAGATGCTGACCACGCCGCCAGACACCAGAAAGGCCATGGCGGCACCCGGTGACATGCCGTGATCCATCAGCCCGCGTGTCAGCGGAAGAGCGGCATAGCCGTCCAGATAGGCAGGCGCGCCGACAAATACCGCAAATGGAATGGCCCACCAGGCCTCGCTGCCCACATATGCTGACAGGGCGTCCGGCTGCAACACCGCATTGAGAGCGAACTCTGCCGCGAACGCCGGGATCAGGCAGATCAGGATCAGACGGGTCGTGGCGGCGAAAGTCTGCCGAAATACGGTCATTCGCTGCCGGTCATTCCAGATGTAAGGGGCAAATTTCAGAGGAGAGCCACAAGTACGCTGCGACAGTTTTCCAACGATTGCATTGTCGCGCAAGGACGCTTTCGCCCAGCCGCGACCGGCGAAGACAGAAGTGACGGCGCCGCCCCACAGTCCGAGACCGAAGGCGGCCACGGTCTTGCCGACCGCAAATGCAACCCCCAGGGTCGCTGCCGTCGTGGCCAGCATGGCCGGGTCGGTCACCGGCGACGACAACCAGAACGCCATGACCGGAGCCAGTGGCACGCCGGCGGCCAGCAGGCCAGCCATCAACGGCAATACGGTCACACCGCAAACCGGCGTAATCGCGCCGATAGCAGATGCCGCGAAAATTGAATAGACCATCCGGCCCTCGAAAGCACCGGCAATACGACTGCCTGCACCGCTGGCCATGATCCAGGCGGCCAGAACGATGCCTGGAACAACGATCGGGGCCACCACCAGCAGGCTCCAGGCCACAAACCCGGCCATCTCGATAAGGAATTGCGGCCACAACCACAGCAGCGCCAGTCCGGCAAATGCCGCCAGGCCCAGCAGGATTTTCACTGGATTGAGCCGTTTGACGGACGGACTGAGATCAGACATGGCAGCGCTCCGCTTGCTGGGACTGCTTGGAAAATGCGCCTGAATAAGTCATAAGTAAAACAGGTAATATTAATGTCAGTCATGAGGTTCTTAGATGGATCAACTGAACAGCGACCTGCTGCGCACCTTCCTGGCGGTGGCTGAGGCCGGCAGCATGACGGAGGGCGCTGCGCGCATACTACGCTCGCAATCAGCGACCAGCCTGCAGATCGGAAAGCTTGAGGATTTG
>JBCCVY010000228.1:0-6197 GCA_039194725.1 Pseudomonadota bacterium | reverse complement strand
TTGCGCCCCTCACGGCTGGTTGCCTTGCCATAGTCATGAACCACGGCGCCGGGCAGCGCGGCGAGTTCCGAACACGCGAAAATCTCATCGCCGAGCAGGTTTTCCATGACGCAATCTGACGCCCGCCGGGTATCGCCGAGCGGCCATCCGGCAACAGCTCGAACATGCTGCTCAAACTGGCAAACGTGGCAGGCGGCTTCGGTCCAGTGGCCGGAGTTGTGAACCCGTGGCGCAATTTCGTTGACCATCAGGCTTTCAGTCCCGCCTTTCCCGGTGACAAAGAGTTCGACCGCCATGACACCTACATAATCAAGTGATTCCAGCAACTTGGCTGCTGTTTCACGGGCGTGGGCTGCGGTTCGGGACTTAAGTTTTGCCGGTACTGTCGAGGAGCGCAGGATGCCGTTTTCATGCCGGTTCTGCGGAATGTCAAATGCGGCGATGGCGCCATCCAGTCCACGCGCCGCGATGACCGATACCTCCCTGTCAAATGGCACAAATGCCTCCAGAATGGCCGGTTGAGCGTCAATTGCCGCCCAGGCGTCTGCGAGCGCGGTGTCGTCCTTAATCCGGGCCTGTCCCTTGCCGTCATAGCCAAAACGCCGGGTCTTCAGCACACCGGGGCGTCCGATCACCTCCACGGCCTGCTCCAGTTCGGCAAGCGAGCCGACCGGATGGAAATCCGGCACGGAAATCCCAAGGCCGGAAACGAATGTCTTTTCTGCAATCCGGTCCTGTGAGATGCGCAGCACATCCGCGCCGGGGCGGACCGGGCAGATTGTGTCAATCAGGTCGCAGGTGTCGACAGGGACGTTCTCCCACTCATAGGTGACAACATCGCAGGCGCCGGCGAACGCCTGCAGCGCACTTTCGTCGTCAAATTCAGCCGCCGTGGTCTGGTTTGCAACGGCGAATGCGGGGTTGTCTCCGGCCGGCGAATAGATGTGGGTCCTGAAGCCAAGGCGGGCAGCTGCCATGACCAGCATTCGACCCAGCTGTCCACCGCCCAGTATGCCGATAACGCTGCCGCGCTGAAGAGGGCCGCCACTCACAACGCTCAACCTGAACCTGGGAAAAGTGCAACTGATTCAGTTTGCGCAGCACGCCAGGCGTCCAGCTTTTCTGCGATTTCCGGATCATTCAGGGCCAAGACGGCGGCCGCCAGAAGGGCAGCGTTCACGGCGCCGGGCTTGCCAATTGCCAGCGTTCCGACGGGGATGCCGGCCGGCATCTGGACAATGGAGTGCAGCGAATCAACGCCACTAAGCGCCTTGCTCTCAATCGGCACGCCGAACACCGGCAGCGAGGTCAGGCTTGCTGTCATGCCGGGCAGGTGTGCCGCGCCGCCGGCACCGGCGATAATCACCTTGAAGCCTTCATCGCGCGCGCCTCTGGAAAACCCGTACAGCCGGTCGGGCGTGCGGTGGGCTGATACAATGCGTGCCTCATGGCTAATGCCCAGCCCTGTCAGCGTGTCGGCTGCGTTCTGCATGATCGGCCAGTCGGACTGGCTTCCCATGATGATGGCGACATCTTTATTGCCCGAATTAGCCATGTCTTCATGCCTTCGCGTTGACCCGGTCGCCGGCCGGCTGCGGCTGCCGGGGTCCGGGAAAGCGCGCGATTATATGAATAACGCGTAACAGCGCAACGCCGATTGTGTACAATTCGATGACTTTTACCAACCGGCCCGATCACCGGAGCGAGCATGCCGGTCTAGGCAATTATGTCGGGCAATGAATCATCCTCGATTTTGGCAATGCGGTCTTTAAGTGCCAGCTTTTCCTTTTTCAGCCTGCGTAACTGCAATTGATCGGCGCTGCCGGTGGCGACCAGCGAATCAATTGCAACATCCAGATCCCGATGGCGTTGCTTCAGTGAGTTCAGCAAGGCCATCAAATTCTCCTTCCCGGGCCCATCGGTCATTTGAAGCTGCTTTCTTCTGCGTCGTATGGCTGGTTGTATTTTTCCGGGTATTGGGCGCCTTTTGCAAGGTTTCATTATTTGGCTTACAAACAATTCACCTCAAATCGGCACAAATCGCATCGACTTGGGGCCTTTTGCATGTCAGACTTCCAGTGTCCGTTTCACAACACGCAGGAGGTTTACATATGTCTCTTCAGTCACATTTGTCGGAGTTGAGCGCAAAACACCAGGCGTTGGAGAACCAGTTGGACGACGCCCTGCAGCATCCTTCGATAGACAGTGTGGAAATCGCGCGAATAAAACGCCGGAAGCTTCAGCTCAAGGACGAGATGCAACGTATCGAAGGCGAAATCCGCGAGAACTAGATAGTCAGTTTGCACCCCGGCCCTGCACCAGCAGGCGGGAATGAGATACAAGAGGCCGCTCGACTCCCGGGTTGAGCGGCCTTTTTCATGAGTGTGGAGGGGTTTGCAGGGTGAAGCATGTAGGGATCATTGGAGCAGGCATTGTCGGTGCCTGCATTGCGCGAGAACTGGCCCGGTCCGGCTGCAGGGTCTCGGTGTTTGAGGCGCATGAGCCGGCGTGCGGGGCGTCGTCGCGGTCGATGGGCTGGATAAACGCCAGTTTCGTGACCCGGGTCGACTATTACGAGATGCGGATTGCGGCCATCCAGGCGCATCGCAAACTGGATGCAGACCTCAACGGCCAGCTTGAGACGCAATGGACAGGGTCTTTGAACTGGGAGGCGCGCGACGACAAGCTGGATGAGCTCGTCGATGAATTGGGCCGGTTCGGCCATCCGGTCAAGCTGGTCACACGCGACGAGATGCGGGCGCTTGAACCGGAACTGGCGGAGTTGCCGGCCCAGGCGCTGTTGATGAAGAACGAAGGCACTGTCGAGGCTGGCCATGTTACCCGGGTCATGCTGCGCGCCGCCCAGGATGCCGGCGCCGTCGTTCTGGCGGGCGTGCCGGTGTCAGGCATTGCGCGCGGCGCAAGCGCGGGTCATGCGATCGTCAGCCCTGCCGGGCGGATTGAAGTCGATGACGTTGTCATTGCAGCCGGGGTCATGACCGGTGAGCTGGCTGAAGCTTGTGGCCAGAAGCTGCCGATGAAAAACGAACCGGGTGTGCTGATTGAAACCAATGAGCTGCCGTTTCGGCTGCAGCACACGATCTGGTCGCCGGACGTGCATTTCAAGCAGTTGCCGGATGGCCGGGCTATCTGCGGCAATCTGTTTTCCGGCGCCATCGGCGACGATGCGGTCGAGGATGTGGCCGACCGCATGCTTGAGCGGATGAAACAGCGCCTGCCGAACGCGGCGTCGGGCCTGAAGATCGAGAAAATCCGCCATGGTGTGCGCCCGATGCCGGTGGATGGTTACCCTGCTGTCGGCAGGCTGAGCAACGACGTCTATGTGGCTGTCATGCACTCTGGTGTCACGCTGGCTCCCCTGGTGGGCGAACTGGTGGCCCGGGAGATTGCAGACGGCGCGGAGGTTGGGATGCTGAATCCATTCCGGCCCGGCCGGTTCAACAGCGGATGATTGGAATGATTTGGCGATTGACGCCCGGCAAACAGCTGATAGGCTCGCAGGTGTGTTCAACAATCGAAAGGAGGTGGTCCGATGTCGAGTGAGATCAGAACTGTTGTTGGGGTAATCTGGACACGGGCATCCCGCATTGGAGCAGTCTCCAAAGCCTGATGGCTTGTGTCACGGAGCCGGCAGATAGCGCCGGTTCCAGGATTTGCCTGAATGGCATGTCTCACGAAGGGTTCGCGCGAGCATTCGCTGCGGACCCTTTTTGTATGCGGCCCCGGACACAGCGCGCGCCACCACGAGAAACGGCTCCGGATGGGGAATCCGGAGCCGCCTGCTTAGCCGTAGTCACCGGGGGGCGTAGAGGGGGGACGTTTGACGGTGACGGGGCGATATTTGAAGTTGCCGATCTTAGCGGCCACCACCGCGAAGCTCGTGCGGCTGGAATACGTGGCCGCTGCCGAAGTTGGTCTTCTTGGTGGAGTTGCTGGCAACCGGCGTGATGGTTGCGCCGAAGTCCTGCTTGGCATCCACATTGGAAGCGGTTGAGAAAGATTGGCCAGGGCCGTCTGTGTGAATGGTGTCTGCCAGGGCCGGAGCGGCGAAGATGGTCAGGGCGGTGATTGCGATAGCAACTTTTTTCATTGTTCTTGTCCTTGTTGTTATGTGGAAGCCTTCAGCGGCTCCGTTTCGTTGACTAGAAGATGGCGCTGATCGAGCGCGAAATCCAATCAAGTTGCTACACGGGTCGGTCAACAAAAATACCCATTGCAAAAGGCCACTTACCCGGACTCGTGTGACAGAATGCACATCGCCGATCACGCGCAACGTGATCGCGTGTAACGGCGACGTTATCGACAACCGTGTTAGGCTGCACGAAAGGCGCCGATAGAAGCCGGGCAGGTGGCATCACTCAAGTGTTGTTGACAGCAGCGGCAAATCACCTGAACCTTTTGGAAACCAATCCGGCCGACACTATGAGCGGACGGTAATCGAGGTGACACCAGTGACGAATGCAGTAGTCGTTCGTCTGCCCAGGACGGGGGATGTCACTCAACCACCGACAGTGAGTTGCAAGTGTGTGTAACTGCCATGCCGTTTGCCCGGCGGGCCGCGACTCGCGCGAACGCATATTATAATGCGTGGCGCGGGACGGCGTACGAACAGTCAGTCAGGTGTGAGCAGTTGCCAGTCATCAAGATTACCGAAGCAGGAGTTGCGAGGATCGAACCGCCAACGAAAGATCGTGTGGACTACTGGGACAAGGCGCAGCCCGGCTTCGGCCTGCGGGTCACCAGTACCGGTCACCGAAGCTGGCAGATCATGTACCGCAGCGGCGGCAAGCGGAAGCGGCTGTCGCTCGGCGACTGGCCGGCGCTGCCATTGAAGCTGGCGCGCGAGGCAGCGGCGCAGGCTCTCAAGCAGGTTGGTGAAGGCCAGGACCCGTCGCGCCAGCGCACGGCTGTAACCGGTGGCGCGGTGACGGTCGATCACCTGGCCAAGAGTTACCTTGAACGCCATGCGCGACGGAACAAGAAAAGCTGGCCGGCTGATGAAAGCATGATCCGCCGCGAGATCATTCCGGCGTGGGGCAGGCGGGCAGCCGCCGGCATCGCCCGGCGCGATGTGATCGAGATTGTCGAGAGCGTCGCGGCGCGCGGCCACCCCTATGCAGCCAACCGGCTGCTGGCCCTGATCCGGAAAATGTTTGCCTGGGGATGCGAGGTCGACCTGGTCGACAGCAACCCTGGTCGAGGCGTGTCGGCGCCACATCGCGAGACCGCCCGCGAGCGGTTTTTGAGCGACACCGAAATTGCAAATCTGTGGCCTGCATGGACGCAGCAGGGCTGGCCGTTCGGCGCCTTGTTCAAGCTGCTTCTGCTGACCGGACAGAGCCGCAGCGACATCGCCTCGATGCGTCTTGAAGACATTCAGTTTCAATCGCGTGTGTGGTCGCCACCCGGCGCGCGCAGTCATGGCGGCCACAACCATGAGTTGCCGTTGTCAGATTTTGCGCTGGAGTTGCTGGCGGCATTGCCGCGCTCGAAAAGCGGGCTGGTGTTTCCGGCCGGACCGCGCGCGACCACGCCGGTCACCGGTTACTCAAACGCCGTCGCCAAGTCGCGCAAGCTGTCCGGCGTTGAGGGCTGGCAACTTCGTGACCTGCGCCGCACGGCGGCTGTCGGCATGGTTCGGCTGGGGGCGGCACCGGAACTGCTGGACCGGGTCTTGAATGTGCGCTCAGGCACCGCCGGGGGCGTGCGCGGCATCTACCAGCTGGCTGCGGAAATGGATGAGAAACGCCACCTGCTGAACAGCTGGGCAGAGCAGGTGAGGCGGATAACCGGTACCCAATCCGACCTCTGAGGAGATGGAACCCGGACTGGAACCCGTGCCCTATTTGATTTCACATAAAATTTAGTATTTAGGCATTATCAGCACATACGGCACATGATTTATAATCACATGCCGGTTCCAAAAATCAACGGCTGCCACATTAGGCGTCGTTGGCCATGTCACGCAGCTTGAACTTTTGAATCTTGCCGGTCGACGTCTTGGGCAGTTCGGTGAAGACGACATGACGGGGGACTTTGAAGCGGGCCATGTGCTGGCGGCAGAATTCGATGACGTCATCGCTGGTGACCGATTGACCGGACTTCAGTTCGATGAAGGCGCACGGTGTCTCGCCCCACTTGTCATCGGCCTTTGCAACGACAGCGCAGGCTGAAAC
>JBCCVY010000227.1:0-6206 GCA_039194725.1 Pseudomonadota bacterium | reverse complement strand
CGCACACTCTGGCGGATCAATCAAGTGGAACCGCCGCAACGTCAACTAAATTGCGTTAATTTTCAATGTCATATATCGGTTCAAAAACACTGCAACTGTGTGAAAAACCACAGACTGTAGCAGCTTTGGCCCGGTTTTGGCTGTTATTCGGCCTACTTTTCCAGAATGTCGTTGACGCCGTCCCAGTCCGCGCCCGGCGGCTGGGTGGAAAACTCTGCCGCCCGCTTCGAATAAATCCGGTAAAACTCGTCAAAACCGAACTCTTCGGCCAATCCGACACACCTTTCGGCGATTCGCCGGACTTCGTCCCAGCGTTGGGCGTAGTAGGCCTCCAGCATCGCACCGTGTTCACGAGTGAGCTCCTGGAAGCGTTGCGTCGCCGCCATGCCACTGTCTCCCAACAGGGCGAATATGTCTTCTGGCTCGTGCTTGCCCTTGACCCGCACCCGGTCGATCTGCAGCACAGCTAGCCGGCCCTGTACCGCTTCGGCAGTCTGCCGGCCGATAATGATCTGGGTGCCGTAAGACTTGGTCTGCCCTTCCAGACGGGCTGACAGGTTGACCGCATCGCCCAACACTGTGTAATCGAACCGAAAATCCGATCCCATGTTGCCTACTACGCATTCACCGGTGTTGATGCCGACACCGATGTCCAGAGCAACATCTCCTGCGGCCTCGCGTTCCTGGTTGAGCAGCGCCTGGCGCCTGGTCATGTCCAGGGCCGCGCAACACGCGTTGTAGGCGTGCTCGTCATCGGCCAGTGGCGCGTTCCAGAACGCCATTATGTTGTCACCCATATACTTGTCGATGGTGCCTTTGTGCGCGACCACCGCTTCCGACAGGGGCGTCAGCAGCGAGTTGATCAGCATGGTCAGGCCCTGCGGGTTTGACTTGTACTGTTCGGAGATCGTGGTGAAGCCGCGCACATCGGAGAACAGAATGGACATGTCCTTGGTCTCGCCACCGAGGATCAGCTTGTCAGGGTCCTCTGTCAGCTGCTCCACCATGTCCTGGGACAGATACTGGCCGAAGGCGGTTCTGATCCGGCGCCGGTCGATCTCTTCCTGAAGATAGCCCAGAGTGATCAGGACGCCGGTGACGGCCAGCGAGGCCATCAGCGGGAATGCATAGTCGAAGATAAGCGCTTTTTGGGTGAACGCCCACCACGACGTCCCTACGACCACCGCCGCCACCAGGCCGCCCGCGAACACCGTGATCATGGCTCCGTACCGGGGCAGCAGCCCGATCAGCGCCAGTCCGATAAGCAGCGTGAGCGAGACCTCCATGCCGTCGGCCCAGGCCGGACGCTGCAACAGGGTCTGGCTCAAGATGGCGTTGATCAGTTGTGCGTGCGCCTCCACGCCAGGCATGGCAGCTTCCACGGGAGTCGCCTTGAGATCGAACAGCCCGGTTGCAGACGCGCCAAGCAGAACGATCCGCCCTTTGAACAGGTCTGTGTTTGCCCGGTCGGCAAGCAGGTCTGCGGCGGATACGAATATCCCCTGGTCATGGGCCCGGAAGTGCAGCCAGGCCTTGGCGTTCCTGTCGGTCGGCATGGCCACTCCGGCGAGCACCACCGAGTTCACGCCGGCATCGCCCGACCTGATCAGAATCGTCGACTGGCCGGTCGCCACGCGGAGCAGTTCAAGGCTCAGGGACGGCAACATCTTGTCCTGGGCCATTATCACGAGCGGCATCTTGCGGACCACGCCATCGCTCTCCGGGCGCAACGACACCATGCCTCGACCTTGCGCCTTTGCCTCCAGTTCCGGCACATTCCGGACCATGCCGCGATAGCTGTCGAGAAACGCCCTGGGATCGGGACCGAGCATGGCAATGGGAGACTGTTTCAGTTCACCGGCGTGCCATTGCTTCAGCTCCTTGTGAAAACCGGATTGCCCCAACACGACGCGGGTCCGGGTCATGGCATCGGCAAATACTTCGTCGTTGGACTTCATGGTCCGCAGGCGGTCTGCGGTTTCCTTGTCATAAGCTTCGACAATGCCGGCAACGTTTGCAGGCGACGTGCGGTCGTGTTCGGGAAACAGAACATCGAGGCCGACGGCGACAGCACCGGCCTGGCCGACCTTGTCGATGATCTTGGCAAGGGTGGACCGTGGCCACGGCCATTGGCCCAGTTCGTCGAGGCTCTTCTCATCGATATCGACAATGATGACCTGCTGTTGTGTCGGCTTTGGCGCCAGTGCAATCTGATACAGATCGAAAGTCTTCAGGCGCAAAGTCTCCAGCGGAGCCGGATCGACAACACGCAATGCGACCATCGCCAACAGCAACACCAAAGCCAGCAATCGACTGACATTCGTCCTGTTCAGTGTCTTTAGCAGCACCGCCTCCCAACCAGACATGCCTGAGCATTCCAGCGGGATACTGGTCTAGTTGGTGAGCGTTGTGAATACCCCGGGGTAGTACACCTTAATCATATTCTGGATCGGTTGTGCCGGACAGACCATCGAAATCGCCGGTAACCCGTTGTTAAACTCTGCCGAACAGACTTCAGCACCCGGAATGATGTGAGGACCCTTCGATGTTTGGCAAGAAGCATCCAGCTTACAAAGACAAAACGCGCAGCGCCATTCCGCTGCATCCAGGGCCTGATTCCGATGGCATAACCCGCGCCATGCCAAAGGAAGTTTGGGACGGACCCCATGGCGACTTCCTGCGCGAAATCGGCGTCGGTCCAGACGATCCTTCCAATGTGATGCCAACTCAGCAGTCCGTACAGGCCAAAGCCGATAAACTCATCGAAGAACAGAAGAAGTTCCTGGCCCGTGTGAACGAACCATTGCGTGAAACAGTGATCCCCTGGGCCATGATTCCATGGAGTATCTGGCAACAGGAGCACGCCCACTTCTTATTGGTAGGACTGGACTTCTATCCGGTGCACCCGTTCAACACGCTTTTACTGCCTGAAACAGAGCGTGGCGAGTTGCTCTATGGTCTGCCCAAACACCTTGGCGGCATTCCTGGCGGCCTGGAAGAGGCGGCAAACCGGATAGTCGGTGAAGTCCGGGACGAGTTTGAGAAATCTCATCGCGAAGTCACCCTGCAATTGCAAAACGGCAACTTGGATGCTCTGGACAAGGTCAAGGAATTCAAAAGCCGCGCATTCGGAGATGTGTGCGCAGTGGCGCACGAGCTTGGCAAAACGACTTATGGCGCCGAAGCATACGAGCGTCACAAGCAGCTTTGGGGAAAGACGCTTGGTTGGCCCAATCTCTGATCCAGCCAGTTTCCCGGCAATACGCCAAACCAGCGGTATAAACTGCAGAGTAGGGATTTGAAAGCTGACGCCTCCTGCTGGTGCGGTCGAGAAGACTCGAACTTCCACGGGTGTTACCCCACAGCGACCTCAACGCTGCGCGTCTACCAATTCCGCCACGACCGCAAATCGCCAAAGACAGGTAGGATGGATGCAGCGTTTAACAGTGCGCCGAGGTCAAATCAAGCCCTCAAAACTTGAGACATTGGACGCAGGCGCCGTTTGGCGTAAACAGTTGTGCCATGAGCATCAGCCGTGACACGATTGCCACCGACAGCACCGCCCCCACGATTGCAGCGCCGGTTGAATGGCGCGTTGAGGATCAGCCTGTAGATTACCCTGCCGCCGTGGCATTCATGGAAGCGCGTGTCGCAGAGATCGCGGCGCGCAGTGCCCCGGAACTGGTCTGGCTGGTGGAGCACCCTGCCCTGTACACCGCCGGCACCTCTGCAGATGCTTCAGATCTGGTCGACGCCAACCGGTTCCCGGTCCACAAGACCGGGCGTGGCGGGCAGTACACCTATCACGGGCCGGGACAGCGGGTGGCCTATGTCATGCTCGACCTGAGCCGGCGCGGCCAGGACGTGCGCCGCTTCGTGGCCCAGCTTGAAGAATGGCTGATCAGGACACTCGATGCGTTCAACATTAAAGGCGAGCGGCGGGAAGACCGGGTCGGGGTCTGGGTGAGCAGACCCGAAAAGGGTCAAGATGTCGAAGACAAGATCGCGGCGATCGGCATCCGGGTGCGCAAATGGGTCACCTATCACGGCATCAGCCTGAATGTTGAACCGGACCTGGAGCATTTCGCCGGCATTGTACCGTGCGGCGTGTCACAGCACGGGGTGACCAGTCTTGTGGACCTTGGGCTGCCGGTGGACATGCACGATGCCGACATTGCGCTGAAGGCGCAGTTCGAGCAGGTGTTCGGCCCTATTCAAACTCCATGATCACGTCGTCGACGGCCAGGTTGGCGCCTGGTTCGGCGTGAATCACCTGGACCTTGCCATCGCGTTCGGCACGCAGGATGTTTTCCATTTTCATGGCTTCCACAACCGCGAGTTTCTCGCCGGCTTTCACCTCCTGCCCCTGCTGCACATCGATCGACACCACAAGTCCCGGCATCGGGCACAGCAGTTTCTTGGACGTGTCCGGCGGCAGTTTCACCGGCATGAGCTTTGCCAGTTCGGCTTCGCGGGCGGTGTACACGATTGCATCCACTTCCGAGCCACCGTGCGACATGCGGAAACCGTTCATCTGTGAGCGCACCTGGACCGATACTGGATTGCCGTTGATGCGGCCATGCCACACCGGTTCGCCAGGTGACCACTTGCATTCAACCGCAGCGTCCTGGCCCGACACGCTCAATCGGAAGAGCTTGCCTTCGCAGCCGGTGATCTCTGCATCGACCCAGTCGTCCGCCACTTTGACACTGCGCTGGGTGGAGAACCGGACCGGACGTCCACCCATCTGGCCCGAGATCTCCCGCTTGCGCTGGTTCAGCACATGGTCACACACCACCGCGACGGTGGCGATATTGAACAGAACCTCGTCCGTGAGTTCGGCGCCGTGGAAGCCATCGGGAAATTCGTCGGCAATGAAACTGGTGGACAGCTCGCCCGACTGCCAGCGCGGGTGCGCCATGATGGCGGACACAAACGGGATATTGTGCTGAATGCCGTCGATGTAGAAGGCATCCAACGCCCGTGACATGGCTGCGATGGCCGTGCTGCGGTCGCCGGCATGGGTGCACAGCTTGGCAATCATCGGATCGTAGTAGATGGAAATCTCACCACCTTCATAAACACCGGTGTCATTGCGCACCGTGATGCCGGTTTCCTCGTCATGGCTTTCAGCAGGTGGACGATACTTGGTCAGTCGCCCGGTTGACGGCAAAAACCCCCTGTACGGGTCTTCGGCATAGACACGGGATTCAATGGCCCAACCATTGAGTTTCACGTCCTTCTGCTTGATGGCCAGCTTCTCGCCATAGGCTGAACGGATCATCTGCTCGACCAGGTCAATGCCGGTGATCAGTTCGGTGACGGGGTGTTCCACCTGCAGACGCGTGTTCATTTCCAGAAAGTAGAAAGACTTGTCCTGGCCGGCCACGAACTCGACCGTGCCGGCCGTGTCGTAGTCAACAGCCTTAGCCAATGCGACCGCCTGTGCGCCCATCTCGGCACGGGTTTTCTCGTCCAACAAAGGGGACGGCGCTTCCTCGATCACCTTCTGGTTGCGGCGCTGGATGGAGCATTCACGCTCGCCGAGATGAATGACGTTGCCGTGCTTGTCACCCATGACCTGAATTTCCACATGGCGCGGGTTGACGATGAACTTTTCGATGAACACGCGGTCATCGCCGAACGATGACTTGGCCTCCGACTTGGCCGAATTGAAGCCTTCTTCCACTTCGGCAGCCGAATGGGCTATCCGCATGCCCTTGCCGCCGCCGCCAGCGGACGCCTTGATCATGACCGGATAGCCTATGTCGTCGGCGATCTTGATGGCTTCCTTGGGGTCGAGAATTTCGCCGAGATAGCCGGGCACTGTGTTGACCTTGGCGTCGTTGGCGAATTTCTTCGATTCGATCTTGTCGCCCATCGCCTCAATGGCCCTGGGGTTGGGGCCGATGAACACGATGCCTGCGTCTTTCAGGGCATGGGCGAACTTTGCATTTTCCGATAGGAAGCCATACCCGGGATGAACAGCTTCGGCACCGGTCTGCTTGCAGGCCTCGATGATCTTCTCGATGACCAGATAGCTCTCTGCCGCCGCCGGCGGACCGATGTGAACTGCTTCATCGGCCATGTCCACATGCAAAAAAATTACTGAAAGAAAAATGTGGACCAAAACTTGGATATTCCGTAGTATTGCACCAAAGAGAAGTATGGTTGTTACATGTTTCAACCTTGTTATGAGTTTCTGG
>JBCCVY010000226.1:0-6271 GCA_039194725.1 Pseudomonadota bacterium | reverse complement strand
GCCGCCTGTTTCTCAGCTGCCGGTTTGGCTGCCGCCTGTTTCTCAGCTGCCGGTTTGGCCGCCATCTCCTTCTCAGCAGCCGGCTTGGCTGCCGCCTGTTTCTCAACAACCGGTTTAGACGGTTTTTCCGCCACCTTGTGACCTGCGCCAGGGGTTTCCTCCAGCTTTTCACGCACCGGCTCCGGTTTCGCTGCAACCGGTTCCGCGACTGGAGCCTTCGATGCCGCCACGGTTTCCTTGGCCGGTGCCGGCGCCGGTTTGGTCCGCGCCGGGGCACGCCTGGCAGCCGGCTGCGGTTTCAGTTCAGGTTGGGCTCTTGGCCCAGGATCCGGTTTCGGTGCCGGCTTCAGTTCTGATACAGGTGCCGGTTTCGGCGCAGGATCTGGTTTTGGTGCCCTTTTGATATCTGCCGCAGGCCTTCTGGGCGCAAGGGGCGCCAAAGGTGGAATCGGCCTTGCTGCTGCAGGTTTCGGCTTGTCGGTGATACCGGCCAGCGCATCCTTGACCTGCCGGGAAACCGTCTCCAGATCAGCGTCCGTTGAACTCCGGCCGCGTTCCGGATACTCGATCGGCACCGGTTCTTCCTCAACTGCCTCTTCCTGGTCAGCAGAGTCCGACTTCTGTGGCCCCTCGATTGCCGCCTGCTCCAATGCCGGATTGGCAACCCGCGGGGCCCATGGTGCCGGGTGGAAGTCGTATGGCGACCACGGTGCCAGCGATTCCACCTCGGGCTCAAGTTCCGGCTCGACCGTGATGCGTGGTGCAGGTGCGACCGGCTGCCTGCGCGTCAGGCGGTTCCACAGGGACGCAATGCCCGACTGGCTGCCCGATGTGTCCCGTGACGGTGCACCCAGCGCGGCAAGCACCTGCTGGGCATCGATCGGCTCGCCGATCAGGAAACCCTGCGCGAGATCGCATTCCAACGTGATCAGGTGATTCAGCTGGTCTTGGGTCTCAACACCTTCCGCCACCACCTGCAGTCCAAGGTCATGGGCAAGCAGAATGATTGCATCGAGGATCACCGATCCGCGATCGGTCTCAAGGCCTGCCTGCAGGAACGACCGGTCGACCTTGATTGTGTCGAATGGCAGGCGCCGCAAATAGGAAAGTGACGAATAGCCGGTTCCGAAATCGTCACATGACAGTCCGACACCCAGCGCTTTCAGCCGTTCAAGCATCTGCAGCGACAGTTCCGGGTTTTACATCACCATTGTTTCGGTGACTTCCAGTTTCAATGTCCCGGGCGCAAGTTCTTCGCGGGACAACACTGTGCGGGCGAGATGCAACAGGCGCGGACCGGCCAGCTGGGAAGAGGAGACATTGACCGACACGAAAACCGGCTGGGCCGGGGTGAACATTCTCTGCCAGACACCAAGCTGACGCGCTGACTCAGACAACACGAAAGCCCCGATATCTCCAATCAGCCCGCTGCGTTCCGCCAATGGCAGGAAACCGGACGGCTCTACAATTCCGCCATCGGCCTTGCGCAGGCGAACCAGCGCTTCAAAGCCTGCCAGCTGGCGGTCAGCCAGGCGCATGATCGGCTGATACAGAAGTTCGAAGCGCTGTTCCTGCAGCGCCTCCTGCAGATCATCGACGCTGAGGCCACTAGATGTCGCCTCCATCCGCATTCCCGGCTTGTAGAAGGCGACTTTGTCCTTGCCCCGCGTCTTGGCATTGAACAAAGCCGTGTCCGCGCACCTGTGCAGGACTTCCGCGCTTTCCATTTCCTGGTCCCAATGGGCAACGCCGACACAGCAGGTCAGATAAATCTCGTTCGGCGGCACCCGAACCGGCTGGGATACCGCGTGGCGCACCTGGTCCACGAAAATAATCGCCGTTTCCATGGCATCCTGATCAGAAGACGTCTCATGAATGATGGCAAACTGGTCACCCGGCATCCGCGCCAGACTGCTGGTCTCCGGCAGCAGCTTTTCAATACGCCGGGCAATGGTCTTCAGCAGGCTGTCACCAATCTCCTGGCCAAGCCGGTCGTTGACAACGTTGAACCGGTCGATATCGACAATTACGATGTTGAGCTGCAGGTCGTCATTGGCAACGGTGCGCTTGGTGGCTTGCGACAGGCGGTCGAGATAGAGCGCGTAGTTGGGCAAGCCGGTCACGACATCGAAAATCGCGTCGGACAACAGGCGGTTTTGCGAATTGCGTTGTTGCGATGCGTCGCTCAACACCCCGGTCAGACG
This sequence comes from Pseudomonadota bacterium, assembly GCA_039194725.1. GTDB lineage: Bacteria > Pseudomonadota > Alphaproteobacteria > Rhizobiales > Aestuariivirgaceae > Anderseniella. Next base: position 4,067 of record JBCCVY010000226.1, on the reverse strand, counting down.
CAAGCCTGTCTCCGAGCCGTTGGGCAGGGAGCTGCCCTTCAATGTGTACCAGCGAAAACGGCCATCGGCATGACGCACGCGCAGCTGCTGTTCGAAATGCTGGTTGCCGCGCAGCTTGGCCACTTCCATGGCTGCAAAATAGGCATTGTGATCATTGGGGTGAATCAAGGCCAGCCAGGACTTCTGATCCGTGTTGTCGAGGCTGCCTTCTTCGTATCCCAACACCTTTTCCAGCTCGCCGCCGACAAAAAACGAGCTGTCACCCGGCTGGTAGTCCCAGACAACCTGCGAGGCACTGGCCAGCGCCAACGCATTGCGTTCGGCTTCCAGGGTATCTTGTTCCGGGTTCAGTGCGCTGGAGAACGCGAAATAGGCCAGCACGAAGGCAAGCGCCACCAGCACAAGCGCCAGTCCGCCAACCAGAACCGGCGAGGCAAGCTCGCTGGGCGGCCGCGCGATGGCGATATAGCTTGCAGCGGCAGTCCACAGGCCAAGCAGTATCCAGATCATGCTGGATGATTTCGCCCGCACGCCACCGCGATGAGCCAGCATGGCTGACGCCGCAAGCACCGTCACCACGCCCAGGGCAAACCCGACACGCACGATCTGCTTGACCAGCACCGGTTCAAAGAATGCATAAGCAGCCAGCGCCACACCGGCCCCGCCTGCAAAAATCAGCAACCCGCTCAGAGTCGGCAGCTGCCGGCGGGTGCGCATGATGGTGACACCCATGAACATCACCCCGGCCGTCATCAGCGCCTCGATGACGGCGCTGAGCACCTCATGGCGCGGCACCAGCACCGGTAGGATGGAGTTCAATGCCGCTTCCAGCTGACCGGTCTCCAGGGTGATGAAGCCGACGGCAGGCACCGCGAAAATCATCGACAGGGGAAACACGATTTGCGGTGACAGCAGCACCAGACAGGTAATGACCACGACCGCCAGCATCGCCATGCCGAGCACGATGCCGCGATACAGCGCCTGGCGGTAGGCATTGTGGTCAAAGGCAGACCGCTGCCAGAGCCTGACGCCGGAAACGCCCACTTCGGACAGTTCCAGCGCCACCGTCAGGCTGGCCTGCGGCGGCACGGTAAACGCAAACGCATCGCGGTCGGGTATGTTCAGGCGCCGCAGTGTCACACTGCTGGAAGACGATGCCGCGGATATGCGGCTGCTGGAGTATGACGGTGACACGATCCCGGAACCGGGAAACGACTGCCTGGCGGCATCGATCACCAGTTCTCGCTCAACTGCCGAGGGGTTGGCGGTGGTAAAGATGGCCCAGCGGTACTGCGGGCCTGCGCCGGTGGCCTGCAGGTTCATGCTCTCGCTTTGACCGGCAGCGTTTGCAGGCAGTTTGACAACAACCTGCCTGTTGTCGCTTTGAACGGCGCCCAGAAACGGCACCACGTCAATATGACTGGCCGAAAAGTCGGCGCGCACGACCTTGCCGGAGTCCTGTGCCAGAACGCCAGCCGTACCCGCGATCACAGCCACGCAAAGACCGATCCATACCGCAATTGTTAAACGCAAAAATGGCATAGCCACTCTTTCTATAACTTCCCCACGGTAAATGTACCTTAGCCTGACAAGTGGCGAACGCCAAAGCCCGCTGACGACAATGACATCCAATATCCACCGATTAAGTCAGGACCCATATCATCCAGGCGGATCTGTATCCAGCAGGGCAAACAGCAGGTGATCCTGCCATCGGCCATTGATCTTCAGAAACTTCCGGGCATAGCCTTCCTGCGAAAAACCGCAGCGCAGCAGCAGTTTTCTCGATGCTTCGTTGACCGGCAGGCAGGCTGCCTCGATCCGGTGCAGGCGCAAACTGTCAAAACAGAATGATACGGCGGCGTTGACCGCTGCAGACATGTAACCCTGGTTTGCGTAAGGCTGACCGACCCAGTAGCCGAGCGAGCAGGTCTGCGCCACGCCACGGCGCACATTGGAGATGGTCAGCCCGCCGACCAGCCGGCCGGAGCGCCGGCAGAACACAAAAAATGCATAAGCATAGTCGTCACGCATATCCTTGTTATAGCGGCGAATACGGTGGCGGTATGCCGATTTTGTCAGGTCATCGCGGGGCCATGTCGGCTCCCATGGCTCCAGAAATGCCCTGCTGGACGATCTCAACTGCGCCCACTCTGCGTAATCCGAGCCTATGGCGGGACGCAATATGACCCTTTCGGCCTGAATGACCGGATCATTGTCCAGATATGCGTAGGTTCTCAGGAATGACATGTTGACTGTGATAGTAAATGAATCAGGCAAATCTTGCCGCAAGTTCATTGCCTTGCGCAAGCAGTGATGTATCACCGACCGCCGCACGCGACAGGCTGGTGCCGCTGAACGTGGCACTGGCCAGACGTTTGACATCGTCGGTGGTCACCGCATCGACCTTGGCAAGGATGTCCGCAACCTCCGGCACCTTGCCATAAGCGAGGTATTGGCGGGCAATCTGGTCGGCGCGCGAGGACGGGCTTTCCAGGCTCATCACCAGTGACGCCTTCAGCTGCGCCCGGGCGCGGTCAAGTTCGGCCTGTTCTATGTCCCTGGTGCTGGCCAGCAGCACGTCCGTTGCCACCTTGCAAAACTCGGCAGCCGTATCCGGCGCGGTTCCCGCATAGACCTGCATCAGCCCGGTGTCAGCAAAAGCCGACACATGGGCGAACGTTGAATAGCAAAGGCCGCGGCGCTCGCGGACTTCCTGAAACAACCGCGATGACATGCCACCGCCCAGAATGCTGGCCAGCAGATGAATACCGTAGACATCATCGTCATAGTAACCCGGCGTTGAAAACGCCATCACCTGATGCACCTGGTCGAGCGGGCGTTTACGGGCGGCATCACCGCCGGAATAGGCCGGTGTGGTGCGCTGCGTGCCTTCGCCCTTGTCAATGCCTGACAGGCGCTCGTGCGCTGCATCCACCAGCGCGGCATGGTCGACGCGCCCGGCCGCCGACAGCACCATGCGTGAGCCGGTATAGTGGCGGGCCCGATAGGCGGCGAGATCGCTCTCGCTGAAGCCGGTGACCGTCTCCGGTGTACCGAGAATGTCGCGTCCAAGCGAATGGTCCGGCCAGGCCAGCGTCTGCACAAGATCGAAAACCAGGTCATCGGGGGTGTCCTGCGCAGCCGCTATCTCCTGCAGGATGACGCCCTTCTCCAGCGCCAGGTCATCAGCGGCGAAAACCGGATTGATGACAATGTCGGAGATCACGTCGAGCGCCAGTTGCCAGTCATGGCGCAGCACGCGGGCGTAATAGGCGGTGGTCTCCATGGACGTCGACGCGTTCATGTCACCGCCCGCTGCCTCTATTTCGGCGGCAATTTCAAATGCGGTCCGGCTCCTGGTCCCCTTGAACGCCATATGTTCGAGAAGATGGGCCAGGCCGTTCTCATTGTCGGCCTCGTCGCGCGCGCCCGCCTTGGTCCACATGCCCAGCGAAACGGTTTCAACATGGTCCATGTTGTGGGTCACGACGGTGAGGCCGTTGTCCAATGTGGTCGTGCGTGCACTCATCAGCTCTCACTCGCCTTGGTGCGCTCCTGGACGAACTGCTTCACCGCTGCCAGGTCATTGGCCAGCACGTCGAAGCGTTCTTCGCGCTGCATCAGATCGCCCAGCCTGTCCGGCAGCCCGGGACGCACACCGCAGGCTGCTTCAACCGCATCGGGGAATTTCGCCGGGTGCGCCGTTGCAAGGGTGACCATCGGCACATCCCGCCTGGCCCAGCTGCGGGCGACGCCATAGCCCACCGCCGTGTGCGGGTCGAGCAGTTCGCCGGTCTCGGCCAATGTCGTGCGGATAACGTCAGCGGTTTCAGCTTCGCTGGTGCGGCCGGAAGCGAAGCCTGCTGTGATATAATCGCGCATTTCAGTGCTCAAGGTGAAGCTGCCGGACTGCTTCAGCCCGGCCATCAGGGTCGACAGCTGGGCGGCATCCTTGCCGCAGGCCTCGAACAACAGGCGCTCGAAATTGCTCGACACCTGAATGTCCATTGACGGGCTTTGTGTTGCCTCGACGCCAAGCACCTCATAGCGGCCGGTTTCCATGGTGC
>JBCCVY010000225.1:0-6292 GCA_039194725.1 Pseudomonadota bacterium | reverse complement strand
CATCTCCTCAATGCGCACGGCGTCCGGTTTGGGCAGACGTCCTGATTTCAGATTGGCGCGTAGGAAGGAATAAGACGCGGTATCAACATCGATTGAGAACGTTGAGACCGGGTCCTTGCTGGCTTGCCGCAGCGGGTTTTGCTCCACATCGGGAAAGCGTTCGCGGTCTTGCATGCTAGGTTGCGGTGCGGGCATCCGGTCAACAGGCATTGATCGATATCGGCCTGATCCGCCGGCGCTGTGTTTTTGCGCGGACATGCCAAGCAGACCCACAAGATTGCCTGAGGGGGCATATGTCTGCGGAGAGCCTTTGTGTTTCACAACACCAGCGGCGGTTTCGGTGCCGTTGGTTTCCTTGGCGTTGGACCCGGACACTGGTTTCGAAGGATCGATCACCGAAATGGCTGCGTCTTTGGACGGCGCATCCGCCTTGTACCAGTTGAGATTGTTGGAGCCGGCATATACGGCGATTGCCAGGACGAGAATCGAGGAAGTCATCAGCAGAGCCGACGAGCGGGAAGGTGTTTTAAGCATATCTTTATAGCCTTTTTGGAGGTGGGTTTTGGCAATGAAAAACCATGCTTCCACGAGGACAGAAGCATGGCTTTCCGGCTGGAAGCACTTAGTTCCAGATTTTGACTTTGAACGTGGTGCGGTGCTTGCAGACCTTTACCGGTGAGTCGTAGTACCAATACTTGGCATTGTCCCAGCGACCGTTGGACTTCAAGGTGCGGTATTTGACCCGGATCTTGGTCTGGGTGCGGTTCACCTTCTCCAGGTTACGGGTAACCCGGTATTTGCCGCCCGGCTGTATGATGAAGTCCCGGATCGGCTCGGAACGCCACTTGCTCTTTGCATGGTCATAATAGTCGATGTCGAACAGACGGATCGTTTTCTTGGATTTGTTGTCGACGTGAAGCTTCACCTTCTTGCAGATGTTGAATGCTGCTTCTGCCGGAGCAGGCGCTGTCATGGTGACGCTGGCAGCAGAGATGATGGCAGCGGCAACGCCGAGTGAGATTTTTGCGAAAGTAGTCATTGGTCGTTTCCTTTATCGATGTGCCCCGTGTTGTTGGGGCGGTTGTTGTGAAGTTCGATGAAGGGAAATTGCCAAAAGCCCGAGGCCGGCTGTATGGGGTCAACACCCCAAAACAAAGGATGCTTTGACAAGTTGCAGCAGGTGGCCGCATCATTGCCGCCAATCACGTGAGCATCCGGTGGCGATGTTGATGTGATCGACTATTGGTGTGCGGGCCAGGGCTCGGCACACCTGGCTTGGGACAAAAGGGGAATGTTATGGGGTTGAGGTTGCCAGTCCGGCTTGTGCGTTATCTTGTAATTTGGGGGGCGGTGCTGATACCCGGGCTGTTCATGTTCCAGACACCGGCGCAGGCCTGGTGCATAACCAATGTGACACCCGAACTTGTTCATGTCAGTTACAGCCGGGTAAACCGTTCTGGCAAACGTATCGGCAGTGGGAAGCTTTATGTTGAACCTGCGGCCCGTTTCTGTTGCTCGCGCAAACACAAGATCTGCAGGGGCCGCCCGAGAAGCATAAGTGTCACATTCCCAGAAAAGCAGGACTGGCCCAAGGGGCCCAGAAGCGCCAGGAAAATCAACAGGCAGCTTGCAAAACTGATCGTGCGCAAAGGGGTGAGGCTGGTGACAAGAGTAGGGCGCTTCATGCCATCTTCAGGCAGCGACGCCTGGGGGCGCCCACCCGTCTATGCCTGTTCAGGGATCAGGAGCCTTCGCGACAAGGCCGAGATCGTGGTGTATGGGCCCAAAGGCCATTCGGCTTGCGATGTCCTGGACCGGATGGATCAACAGTACATAAAGACGTACAAAAGCAGCAAGAAAGCACGTGCTCGCTCAAATGTGGCTGTGTGCAATCGGACCGGTACGATCGCCAAGCTTAACGTTGTGGTCGCCTGGTACGCCCGGGAAACCGATCGGGGGAAAAAAGCGGGCTATTGGCAGTCAAGGGGATATTATACCGCTGAACTGCCTGGCTGTATCCGCATACCAATCGGGGAGCCATACTATACAGGTGATGTCTACTATCGGATAACCGGCGGCGGTAAGGTCTGGGGTGGAAAGGATGCGCATTTCTGTATTAACAAGAAAAAAGCCTTTAGCCGTCCGCGCGCGGACAAGAAGTGTCCCGCCGGTTACGAAAAAGCCGGTTTCTTCAAGAGACGTATTTATGAAAGCAACCAGCCGGTAGTGATCCGCTAGATGTTGACTGATTGAAACTGCACAGGTGGATGAATGTATGAGCGCCGATGATTGCTTTGGTGATGATCTTTCGCAACTCTTGCGGGGTGCCTGCCGACAAGATCGCAGCGAACCGGTCCGAGATCAATGCGTTCACAAGGGCGGACAAAAGTGTCGATCAGAACCAAGTCTCGGTGCACGCATGGCAGTACTATTGAAATCCGGATAAATTGGTGAACTGACTGTATTGTAGCGTCGATTTGGATTCAGAGTATGAAGTGGCTTACTCGTGCCAGCTGTATCGGTGTGCGATACCGTTCCATCTGACATGAAACTCCCGCTCAACGGACACTGCGTTTCCGCGCCCGTCCTGATATTTGTTCCTGCCGACTAGGCGGTATGTCGACCAAGCGTCAGGACCGGAACCTGCAGGCAAGCCAAGCTTCTCTCTGGTGCGGGCATTCAGAAGGAGCTTGAATGCGTTAGTGTCAAACTCCCTGATCTGAAACGACGTTTCCGATCCGCTGACCCAGACTCCGGTATGTACCATGTGGGTTGCAATCGGAACGTCCGGGTCCTCATTGTCGGAATAGTCATCGCGTTTTGCCGCGGCCGGAACCCGAGACCCACAGTCCCTGCCGGGTTGGACGAAGACGTAGGCGCCTGTTACCTGAATCAGGTAGCTACCGACCAACGTATCGATGCCCGGGCGCATGTAGGCGAAGCGATCGCCGCCGGCGCCAACCCGGAATACCTTGATGAGATACCGCCCCTGCGGAGGTTCGAGGACCGTTGACCTTTGCGACTTGATGACCGACCAGAATTCGCGTCCGCCTATGGGTCCGCCCGTACGGTCGTCATGCAGGCTGACCCGGATGTCAGAGCGCGAGCAGTTCGTCAGGTCTATCTCAGCGGCAAACACCGGTGTGCCGGGCAAAAGCAGGAGCATTGGCAAGACAGCCAGTCTGATCGAATATGGAATCAAGGTCGTGATCACTTTTCATGTTTGAGTTATCAATGAGGGATTGACAAGTTAACTCGCTGGATTGGTTTTGCCAGAGGCGTTAGCGCGATTGCATGGCACAGATGTCCTATGAGCGACATCGGTTGCCAGCAGAGGTTATCCAGCATGCGGTTTGGCCGTACTTCCGTTTCACACTGAGCTTTCGCGATGTGGAAGGCCTTCTCGCTGAACGTGGATTGGAAGTATCTTATGGAAGCATCCGGTATTGCGTTCTTAAATTCGGGAAACAATATCCCCGAAAAATCGATCGCAGCAGACCGCGCCCAGGCAGCGTTAAGTTGTCAATGCCCGCCGCTAACTCCCCGACATGTTTAAACAAAAAGGACGCTGAGACCAATTTGCCTCAACGTCCTTTACTGTCTGGTGGAGCCAGGCGGAATCGAACCGCCGACCTCTACAATGCCATTGTAGCGCTCTCCCAACTGAGCTATGACCCCGAAATCTCTTCCAGAATTTGCCGGCACCTGCCGGAAAAACTTACCGCCAGCCTGTGCGCCGGCGGCTACGTTTGCGTGATACCCGCAACTGGCAGATGTTGTCAATCTGCCAGTGCACCGGTTTTGTCAGCTCTCGTCACCGCCCGGTTTCGGAGTGCCGCCGATCAGGTCTTCGACACCGGTGCCGCTTTCGTCTTCCTCGTCATCCAGGAACACATCGGAATCATCGCTTTCGTCATCATCGTCAGCGTCGCCGAGGTCGACATCCTTGATCGCCGCAGCCTCATCGTCATCCGCATCGTCGCTGTCGTCGTCTTCAAGATCCTCAAGGCTCACAACGGCCGGATTTTCCTCCAGTTCGCCTTCATCCTTCTTGGCTTCTTCCTCTTCCGGCTTGTCGGCAGGCTTGGCCCGGGTCGGCAGATCAGCCTTCGACGGCAGCAGTTGCTCGGCCACAAATGCCGTGTCGCATTTCGGACAGGTGATGGGATCCTTGTTGAGATCATAGAAACGCGCACCACAATTGGGGCATGTGCGTTTGGTTCCAAGTTCGTCGCTGACCACGGTGACAACGTCCTTATCGTCTAGGAATGAATTGCAAACATGAAGGTTGGTGGCGCATCCCATGCCATGGCCGCGCGCGCGTGTCAAAAGCCAATTTACCCCACCGTTATGATGGCATGTCGCAGCAGGGTATGATAATGCCGCCCTACACATCGCCAACAAGGCCGCCTTACGCTTGCCAATTTCAGGATCAGACCCCGTTGAGTTCCGAAACGCCGCATCCGCTTCGCTCCCTAAACTCGCCCCGGCTGACGGGCCGGGTCCGGGTGCCGGGAGACAAGTCAATCTCCCATCGCGCGCTGATGTTCGGCGCCCTGGCGCTTGGTGAAACGGTCGTCACCGGCCTGCTGGAGGGCGAAGACGTTCTCAACACCGCCAAGGCCATGGCGGCGCTCGGCGTCAGGCTCGAACGCTGGAACGACGACGACAGCTGGCATGTCAACGGTGTTGGTGTCGGTGGTTTCCAGGCGCCGGCGCAGACCATTGATTTCGGCAACTCCGGCACCGGGGCGCGGCTTGCCATGGGCCTGCTGGCGACCACGCCCATATCGGCCCGCATGTCGGGCGATGCCTCGCTCAGGTCACGCCCGATGGGCCGCATCGTTACACCGCTTGAGGGTTTCGGCACCCGATTCGACACCGCAGACGGCGGCCGCATGCCGCTGACCCTGCATGGCGCGCAGCACCCGGTGCCCGTTGAATACCGCCTGCCGGTGGCCTCTGCCCAGGTCAAGTCCGCCGTTCTGCTGGCCGGCCTAAATGCCCCGGGTGCAACCACCGTGATCGAACCAGAGCCGACCCGTGACCATACCGAACGCATGCTGCAGGGATTTGGCGCCGACATAGCGATCGGCACGGCAGACGATGGCGCACGCACTATCACGGTCAGGGGACACAGGGAATTGCAGGCCCAGGCGGTCGAGGTGCCGGGCGACCCGTCGTCGGCCGCCTTCGCGCTTGTGGCGGCAATCATCACCGGTGACAGCGAAGTCACCGTGGAAAACATGCTGCTGAATGAAACCCGCATCGGCCTGATCGAGACATTGCAAGAAATGGGTGCCGACATATCCGTTGCCAATGAAAGACTGTCCGGTGGTGAACCGGTCGGCGATGTGACGGCCCGGTCGGGCAAATTGTCAGGCGTCACGGTTCCTGCAGCCCGCGCGCCTTCGATGATCGATGAATACCCCGTCCTGGCTGTGGCGGCCGCGTTTGCCGAAGGCGTCACCAGGATGCAGGGCCTGCACGAACTGCGGGTCAAGGAGAGCGACCGCCTGGCCGCCGTGGCAGCCGGACTCAAGGCCAACGGCGTGGTCCATGACGCCGGTGACGACTGGCTCGCGGTCACCGGCGGCAGGGTGCCGGGTGGCGGAACCGTCACAACCCACCTTGACCACCGCATTGCAATGGCATTTCTGGTCATGGGGCTGGCCGCTGATGAGCCGGTCACTGTCGATGATGGCAATGTCATGGCGACCAGTTTCCCGGGCTTCCGGGAGTTTTTGGAAGGTATGGGCGCGCGTTTCGAGGACGCAGCCCCATGACCGCCCGTCCGCATCTGGTCATCGCCGTTGACGGCCCGGCGGCATCGGGCAAGGGCACGCTGGCGCGCCGGCTGGCGGCCCATTACGGGCTGTCATACCTCGATACCGGTTCGCTGTACCGGGCAACCGGACTGGCGGTTGCCGCCGCCGGTGGCCGGCCCGACGATGAACCGGCGGCCCTGAAGGCGGCTCGCAGCCTCGATCCGTCGATCTATCTGGAAGATCAGCTCCGCTCCCCCGGTGCAGGAGAGGCGGCATCGCAGGTGGCCGCCATACCGGCGGTGCGCTCGGCGCTGCTGGAGTTTCAGCGCAACTTTGCAACGACGCCGCCGGGCGCCGTGCTCGACGGGCGTGACATCGGCACGGTTGTGTGTCCGGACGCGGATGTGAAGCTGTTTGTGACGGCGGAGCCCGAAACCCGCGCTCAGCGCCGTCATCTTGAACATGCCGGGCGCGGCGACGGGCTCAGTTATGAAAACGTGCTGTCCGATATCCGCCGCCGCGAT
>JBCCVY010000224.1:0-6305 GCA_039194725.1 Pseudomonadota bacterium | reverse complement strand
GGAGACAGGAAAATCTGCTCGTAGTCCTTGGCCGTTGGTCCGGGAGGCATATCTCCCCAACTCAAAATCCGGTCCATGCCGGATATCACATACCAGAACGCGGCCCACCATCCGACCGCAATCACGGTGCCGGTCCAGGCCACCAGCCCCCACGACATGGACAGGCAGGCCAGCCCCAGAAACGGCAGCAGATAGTAGATGCCATAAGCGCGAAATGCGATGATCTGCGGCACCTCGGCGACCGGGCTCACCGGGATCAGCACGAACAACGCACACAGCAGCAAGACATCGAGCGTATAGATAATGTATTTCACCCATGGCCGGTCCCAACGCGACCCGATCAGGGGGTAATAGGCAGCCCCGATGACGACGACCAGCGACAGGCCGAAAACGCCCCACCCGCGTGGCAACTGTCCGACGGACTTGTAGGACAGGAAAAACCAGATGGCGCAGGCAAGAACAGCCAGGGTCCGGCACCCGATGGCCAGGCGCAGCCCGCGTGCCTCGGCCCGGTAGAGCCGCCGGTACCTGTTTGTTTTCTCAACTGCAATGTCCTGCGCCATCAGCCCCTTCTACGAAATTATCTCAAAACGGGTCATGGGCAAACGAAGCGCGCCTAGCCGGAAACAGACAGCTTGCTCATGTCCTTTCGCGGCGACGCGCCGAACTTGCGAGCATACTCGCGGCTGAATTGGTTCAGGCTCTCGTATCCGACTTCATAGGCCACCGCTGAAACGGCGTGATTTCCCTCTGACAACAAGCGCTTGGCCTCCATCAGACGAAGGTGTTTCTGATACTGCAGCGGCGTCGTAGTGGTCACGGACTTGAAATGCTCATGAAAAGTCGACGTACTCATCCCGGCCAGTCTGGCGAGATCCGCAACTGCAAGCACGGACTTGTAGTTCTGGCGGATGTGGCCAACGGCCGTCTGAACCCGACTGGCGTGACTGTCGCGCCAGCGCAGCTTGCGCAGCATAGCGCCGTGCGGCGCCATCAGCAGGCGGAAGTGAATTTCCCTGACGATCAGCGGTGCCAGCGCCCTGGCTTCCAATGGCTTGTCAGCCAGCGCGATGCAGCGGCCAAACGCATCGATCAGCGCATCATCGGATACGCTCACATCCAATGACAATGCGCCGTGTCGCTCCTGCGGAACGGCTCCGATTTGCTCATCAAGGCTGCGGATGATACCAAGATCAAGTTCGAGGATCGCTGCCAGATAGGGTTTTGCGGCGCTGGCCTCGATGACACGCGAGACAACCGGCACTTCGTGGCTGACAACAATGGAATCGCCCGTTCCATAGATGAGCTTCCGGTCCCCGATCACCGTTTCCTTGCTGCCCTGCAGGATCAGACAGACAACCGGACGGTACAGCAGGGCCTCAAATGTGGTCGGGCTCGTTTGGCGAAACACGGACAGACCATCCACCGGCAGCGGTATCGCTTCGTCCGACGGCGGGTGTTTCAAGGCGTGGCGGTCCACGGTTTCGGCAATTTCTTGTAGTTCCATGCGACAGATCCTTTGATCGTCCAGATATATGTGCTTGCCTCGAGCCAATCACCCCAAAATCTGGTTGATCAGAGAAATAGGCAAGTTTTCCGGAGTATGCGGCAAGCGATCGGCCCTGCCCGTACCTAAGTATCCGGTATCATGGCCGTCACCATTGGCCGCAGCCGGTTCACTTTATACTACGTGAACAGGTGCGCTGGATGAGCATTCCGACAATGCGGTCATTACAGACTTGTGAGTCTGAACATTAATCCGCCCCTACCCCGGTTCCGTTGTGAATAGTTGTGCTGGGCAAAATAGAGAGGTTCTTCAAATGGCTTTCAATCTCAATGTAAATGGCGAACAGAAAACCTTTGACGTCGATGAGGACATGCCGCTGCTGTGGGTTATCCGCGACGTGGCCGGCCTGACCGGCACCAAGTTCGGCTGCGGCCTGGCCCAGTGTGGCGCGTGCACCGTGCATGTGGATGGCGTACCGACCCGGTCCTGCCAGATGCAGGTGTCCGATGCTGAAGGCACCACCATCACCACGATCGAAGGTGTCAGCGGCAAAGTGGCGGAAACCGTGCAGAAAGTATGGGCCGACCTTGACGTGCCGCAGTGCGGCTACTGTCAGTCCGGCCAGGTGATGGCCGCTGTCGCCCTGCTCAGTGAAACACCGAAACCGACGGATGAAGATATCAATGACGCACTGTCGGGCAATTTGTGTCGCTGTGCCACCTATCAACGCATTCGCGCCGGCATTCACGAAGCTGCCAAGCGCCTGGAGGCCTGAGCCCATGTTGAACAAGATGATTCCCGAACTGAACCCTGAAAAAATCGAAACCAGCCGCCGCGGATTTTTGCTCGGCGCCTCCGCCGTCGCCGGCGGACTGATGGTGGGCCTGCGGCCAGCCCCGGTCAGTGCCGCGGCCGGCAAAGCCGCCGAAGCCGCCAATCCGTTGACCGGCTACATTCATATCTCGCCTGACAATTCGGTGACCATCCTGTCGTCACAGTTCGACATGGGCCAAGGCCCCTATCACGGCCTGGCCACGCTTGTGGTTGAGGAACTGGGCGCCGACTGGGCGCAGATCGACGTCAAGGGTGCGGCCGGCAACACCAAGCTTTACGGCAACATCATGTGGGGCGGCGCCGTGCAAGGCACCGGCGGCTCCACGTCCATGGCAACATCGTTTGACCGTTACCGGCAGGCCGGCGCCACGGCACGTGAGATGCTGATCGCAGCTGCAGCGGATACATGGGGCGTCGAGGCGTCTCAGATAACCGTTTCAAGTGGCAAGCTGAGCGACAGCGCCGGCAACACGGCAAGTTTCGGCGACATGGCAGCAAAAGCCGCCTCCATGCCTTTGCCTGAGAATGTGAAGCTCAAGGATGCAGCCGAATGGACGCAGATCGGCAACGAACAGCTGCGCCGGTTCGACAGCGCCGCCAAGGCCAACGGCACCCACGATTTCACCATCGATGTGAAACTTGACGGTATGCTCACGGCAGTCGTGGCGCATCCGCCAAAGTTTGGCGCCAAGGTGAAGTCATTTGATGCCACCGAGGCGATGAAAGTGCGCGGGGTAACTGATGTGGTTGAAATCCCACGCGGCGTCGCCGTGGTCGGTGAGCACATGTGGGCGGCAATAAAGGGCCGCGAGGCGCTGACCATCAAATGGGACGAAGCTGAGGCTGAAACCCGCGGCAGTGCCGAGATCATGGCAGACTACAAGTCCAAGGCCGGCGACAAGCAGCAAGCCACAGCCCGCACCGAGGGCGATACGGAAGCCGCGCTTGCCTCGGCCGCAAAGGTCATCGAGGCAACCTACGAGTTTCCGTATCTTGCCCATGCCGCAATGGAGCCGCTCAATGCGGTTGCCCGCAAGAATGCCGATGGCACCCTGGAAGTCTGGGGCGGCCATCAGATCCCGGACGTGTACCAGGGCATCTCGGCCAAGATTGCAGGAGTGAAACCGGAACAGGTCACGATGCACGTACTGAAAACCGGTGGCGGCTTCGGCCGGCGCGCGGTCGGCGACGGCGATGTGGTTGCAGAAGCCGTTTCGGTTGCAAAGGCCATTGACTACAGGGCACCGGTCAAGGTCCAGTGGACACGCGAGGACGACATGCGCGGCGGACGTTACCGCCCGGCCTATGTGCATTCGTTCAAGGCAGGTCTCGACAAGGACAACAAGCTGGTTGCCTGGCACAATCATATTGTCGGCCAGTCCATTGTCAGCGGTACACCGTTTGCGGGCTTGATCAAGGACGGCGTGGACAAAACCTCGGTCGAAGGCGCGTCCAACATTCCCTACGGCATTGCCAACATCAATGTCGGCCTGACGACGACGGATGTGAAGGTTCCGGTATTGTGGTGGAGAGCGGTCGGCTCCACCCACACGGCCTATGCGGTGGAGAGCTTCCTGGACGAGGTCATCGCCGAGATCGGTGCAGACCCCTATGCCTACAGGATGGAACTGCTCAAGGATCATCCGCGCCATGCCGCCGTTCTGAAACTGGCAGCCGACAAGGCAGGCTGGTCGACGCCGGCACCCGAGGGCCGGTTCCGCGGCTTGGCCGTGCACGAGAGCTTCAGTTCGGTTGTGGCGCACATCGCCGAGGTCTCCATGGAGAATGGCTCACCGGTTGTGCACAAGGTGACGGTTGCAGTGGACTGCGGCACCGCCATCAACCCGGACACCATCAAGGCGCAGATGGAAGGCGGCACCGGTTTCGGTCTCGGCTCCATTCTGGCCGAGGAACTGACGCTGGTGAACGGCGAAGTGGAACAGGGCAACTACGACAGCTACACCCCGCTGCGCATCGACGCGATGCCGCACGTAGAGGTGCATATCGTACCGTCCACCAACAAGCCGACAGGCGTCGGCGAACCGGGCGTGCCGTCGATCGGCCCGGCTGTCGCCAATGCCATAGCAGCCGCCGGCGGACGCCGCATACGCGTGTTGCCCATGTCGAAGTCAATGGGCACCTGACCTGACCTCAAGACCATCATCCGCACATTGTCTGTTGCGGGTGATGGTCAACCGAACTGCCAATCGGCGCATTCTGCCCACCTTCAAAAGACGGCCTCCATCTGGAAGGCAGCTGTTGCATTTGGAACTGTCGGGACTAGTATTTCTGACAACCGGCGATCTGACGGCGACAGACAGTGCGTGGACCCTTGCTGAAAACATTGATCAGGCAGATTTGGCCGGATGACAGTACCGACTTGCTGATAAAGACAGCAGTGCTTCCGGACGCGGAAGCTGCACAATGCTGGCAGCAATGGCGTGACGCCTACAATGTCGAAGAGTGTTCCTGGCCGCAGCATAAGCTGCTGGTCCTGATTTCGGAGCGGCTGGTGCGAATTGCACCGGAGTCTCCGGAAATCCGGCACATTGAAGGACTGGCCAAAGCCAACTGGACGAAGTCGAAACTGAGACTCCACCACGCCGGTGCTGCCATTGACCAATTGTCCGCTGCCGGCATCGACGTCTTATTGCTGAAGGGCGCTGTGTCCGAAGCGCTCTCGGAGTCCCACGACCGGCGACGGGTGACATCCGATCTCGATATGATGGTCAGACGCAAGCACCTGAAGGCGACGTTTGATGTTCTTGCCAGGCTGGGTCTGACCTGCGGCAAAGATGCAAATGCCGCCTACAAACGATGCCGTTCTCACCCGGGCGTCAACATTGTAAGCGCGTGCCAGGGAATCGACGTGGACATTCATCATCAGCCTGTTCACTTCCCGTTTTTGCCGGACATGGTGCTTGATAGGATTTGGCGGGACGCGCGCGCTGCAAATTTCTTCAATAGACAGGTTTTGATACCTTCAGAGTGCGATCATCTTGCCTTTACAGTCGTGCAGGGGATGAGACGGTTTGTGCCCAGCCATCTGACCAGTGGCCTGTGGGCCGTCGACCTTGCCAGATGGGCGGCACAGGCGGATCCCGATTGGCCCGGACTACTCAAGTCCACTGCCTCCGTGCGGGGCTCGCTGGCCCTGTATGCAGGGCTTTGCTATGTCCGCGACGAGTTGCATGCCGAGATACCGGAATCAGTGTTCGACCGACTCCTGGAAGAACGATTTAGTATGGAGCAGTTTCTGTCTTTCTTTGCGCAAGCGCCCTCAATTGGTGTAGTTGGGAAGATGGCACTACCGTTGCGGGAGGTTGTCTTGCTGCTAACGCAGCAGATGTTCCACCGTTCTGCCCGAAACAACATGGCCAGGTGAGTATTGTTTCAAGACTCGCTTAGGGGAAGAAATGCCACGAGGCCGGCCGCCAAACCGCGACCGGCCCGGAGATTCATACGGGGCAACCCTGAAACAAGGAGAAATTGCGGATGCTCAAGGCCGTGCAGTTCAACGACCAGGAATTTGCGTTTGAGAAGTTTGAACATGAGATCGTTGTCCTTCATCTGGTCGAGGGCACCTACTATGCATTCGGCGGTTCCGCAGTTGCCATCTGGGATCAGCTGATCGCAAGCCGTCCGTTGACGTCGCTGAGTTCCTTGTTCAAGGAAGGCGACGACAATGGTCGAGAGCCGGCTTCCGTCGCCATTGCTGACTTTGTCGACAAGCTGGTGCAAGAACGAATTCTGCTTGCCGCAGAGCCATCCGCGGAGCAGCAAACGTTCACCGACGGTGACGCCGCCGCCATCAGGTTTGAACCGCCAAGATTCGAAAAGCATGCTGACATGCAGGACCTGCTGACGCTCGATCCTATCCACGACGTCGATCCGGAAAAGGGTTGGCCGCATACGTAAATCAGTTTTCGGACTTCCGACGAACCCATGACTCCAAGAAAGCCGC
>JBCCVY010000223.1:0-6408 GCA_039194725.1 Pseudomonadota bacterium | reverse complement strand
TGAAGCTGCTGTTACGGTGGACATCAGCAACGGGGTCGGTGGTCTCTGCACCGACGCCGGCGTCTGGCGCCTCAGGTTCGCCGTCGGTGATTGCTTCTTCGAGATAGGCCACAAACGCGTCGTCAAGCGATGCCGCCTGCCTGGCGTCGGCGAGGTCGTGTGGTGCGCCGACAGCCAGTACCTGGCCGGCATGCATCAGCGATATGCGGTCACAGCGCGACGCTTCATTCATGAAGTGGGTGGAAATGAAGATGGTCACGCCTTCATCGCGGGACAGCTCTATCAGCAGTTGCCAGAAATCGTCACGTGCTATCGGATCGACACCAGAGGTCGGTTCGTCAAGAATCAGGACGTCCGGCCGGTGCAGAATTGCAACGGCCAGTTGCAGCCGCTGCTTGACGCCGAGCGGCAGGCTGGCCGGCTTGTTGTCCTTGACATCGTGCAGATCAAACCGCTGCAGTAGCTCGGTGATCCGGTCCTCACGCTGATCATCCGGCAGATGAAACAGATGCGCGTGCAGGTCGAGGTTCTGCAGCACTGTCAGTTCACCATACAGGGAGAAGGACTGCGACATGTACCCGACGCGGCGGCGGGTCTGCATGTCGCGCGCGTTCAGCTTCCTGTTGAAGAGCCTGGCTTCGCCCGCACTGGCCGGCAGCAGTCCGGTCAGCATTTTCATGGTGGTGGTCTTGCCGCATCCGTTGGACCCGAGGAAGCCGAAGATCTCACCGCGTTCGATATCGAAGCTGACATTGTCAACTGCGGTAAAATCGCCAAATCGCTTGGTCAGCCCGGTCGCCTGGATGGCAAACTGTCCATCCGTGCCGGTGCGCTGCGGAACGACAATCTGCCTGTGGCGGGAACGCTTGTGCTCAGGCAACAATTGGATAAAGGCTGCTTCAAGCGTGTCAGTCGAGGTTTTCGACTTCAGTTCGCACGGCGATCCGGTAGCGATGATGTTTCCGTCGTCCATGGCCGCCAGCCAGTCAAACTCTTCGGCTTCGTCCATGTACGCGGTCGCAACCACGACACTCATATGGGGTCGGCGGGCGCGAATGCGGTCAATCAACTGCCAGAACTGACGTCTTGAAAGCGGGTCAACGCCAGTGGTTGGTTCATCCAGGATCAGCAGATCCGGATCATGGATCAGGGCGCAGCACAGGCCGAGCTTCTGCTTCATGCCGCCGGACAGTTTGCCAGCCGGGCGATCGGGAAACGGAGCGAGTCCGGTTGCCTCCAGAAGCTCGCCAATACGCCTGTGACGCTCCTGGCTCGCCTGACCGAACAGCCTGGCGAAGAAGTCCAGGTTCTCGTAAATGCTGAGTGTCGGGTACAGGTTCTTGCCGAGGCCCTGCGGCATGTAGGCAATGCGATTGAAACAGTGCCGGCGGTGGCGCTTGTCATGCATGTCGCCGGACAGGGCATGAACACGTCCGGTCTGTATTGTCCGGACGCCTGAGATCAGCGCCAGCAAGGTGGACTTGCCGACACCGTCAGGGCCAATCAGCCCGGCCATGCAGCCGGACGGAATTTCAACGCTGACATCATCGAGGGCTGCCACATCGCCATACGTGTGAGTGACGGCGGTGAGCTGTGCCACACTATCCGGTGCGTCGCTCATTCGGGCAGCTTGACGTGCAGGTTTTCGGGCCAGTCAGCGGCCTGCGGCAAGCGCAGATAGGCTAATCCCCTGACCCCGGTTTTGACTCTATCTTCATGTTTGCGCAGCAATTTCGGATCTACGGTCAGCTTGACCCTGAACATGAGTTTGGCTCGCTCCTGGGCCGTCTCCACGGCCTTGGGCGTGAACTGGGCCTGCGTGGCCACGAACGAAACCCTGGCGGGTATGACATATTGCGGGACCGGGTCGAGGATGATGCGGGCATCACCGCCCAGTGTCAGCAGGCCGGCATCGGCAGCCGGCAGGAAGACCGTCATGTAGACATCTGCGATGTCGAGGAGCGTGAGAACGTTGCCGCCGGCAGCGACAACTTCTCCGGGCTCGGCCAACCGGTACTGGATACGGCCGCGTTGCGGCGACTTCAGCACGGTGTCATCGAGTATCGATTGCAGACGGGCCAGCTCTTCCTTTGCCGAGGTAATGGCTTCGTTGGCCTGTTCGACGCCGGCCACCACGGCACGATAATCGGCATCGGCCGCCTGCAACTCGTTGTGGCGCTGATCCAGCTTTTCGGTTGTGGCGAAGCCTTTTCGATGCAGCGCCTGCACGCGGGAAAGCTCGACCTCGGTGAACTGCAGGTGGCTTCTGGCACGGATCACAGACGCACTTGCCTGCAGTTTCGCTTTCTCCGCCCGGCGTATCTCGGCCTGCGCGCGCCGCACCTGCGCGTTGATTTCTCCCGCATCCATGCGCGCAACGATCTGCCCGGCATCCACCATGTCGCCCTGGTCAACAAGAACTTCCGCCACGCGGCCTGCCAGCTTGCTGGCTATGTTGACCTGTTCGGCCTCGATGCGGCCGTTGGTGCTGACAATCCCTGCGGGCAGTTGTGCAGCCAGCTGCTGTTGCCAGTAAACATATCCGCCTGCCGCGCCGGCAAGGGCGATCACACCAAACACCAGCCAGGTTTTGAGCTTCATGGACTTTGCCTTCAATAGAATCGTTTGCTGCCCTGCAGATGCTTCGATCGCGTGTGGCCCGAGTACGAATCCTGCAGCAGAAGTTTCATCGCAATGCAGGCATCAAAATAGGCCCGGCGAGCGCAATTCGACATGATTCAGATCAAAGGCAAAGCAAGGAAATCATTCATTATGGGCGCAACAAGAATGCAAGGTGCTTGCGCTTCGCCATTATCGCGGGTTTGGAGCGTGCGGTTGTGTTAGTGTACTGTTTAGATCGGCCAATGTGAGGGAGCACCGTGTTAAAGACAGGTTTCAAGACATTGCTGGCGCAAGCCAACGCCGTCATCGAGACAGTTTCGGTACAGGATTTTCCATATCTGCAGGACGAACCGGACGTGGTTGTTGTCGATGTACGCGAGGCGGTCGAACGCGAGACTGACGGCACCATTCCCGGCTCGCTGCATGCATCGCGGGGTTTGCTTGAGTTTCACGCCGATCCGGAGTGCCCGGCGCATCTGCCGGAGCTGCAGCCAAGCAAGCGTGTCGTGTTGTTCTGCGGCACCGGCGGGCGCTCCGCGCTTGCCGCGAAGACGCTTCAGGATATGGGGTATTCAGAGGTGTTTTCACTGGCCGGCGGGTTTGCTGCCTGGAAAGCCGCAAACAGTAAGGAAGGTTGACGCCATGCCGTTTGATGACTTGATCACCCGCATAAACCTGTTCTTCAGCGAGGCGGAAAACGAGGCGGAAGATGCCCACCAGGTCCTCGAGCAACTGCACGCCGAACTGGCGCAGCTGAAGGCGACCGGACAGCCCTTGCCGGAAGACCTGGTGCGGCTGGAGGCATTGCTGGATGAAGAGTTCCGGTCTCGGGCACCAAAGTCTCAAGGGTCGGCCTGAGCGGCATCCGGATCGAGTGTCTTCAGGTAGGCAACCAGGTCGGCGATCGCCGGTTCATCCATGAACCTGAGGGCCAGCATGCTTTCGCCCGGCACACCGTTTATGATCTTGTGGATCATTCGCCTCGGCTGATGGCGGGCCTGCCAGCCCAGGCTGCCGCGCATGCCGGGCCGCGCCTGGAATCCTGATTTGCCGTTCGGATCGTGGCACGACATGCACACACCTTCGAAAATGTCCCGGCCACGGTTCAAACTTTTCTTTGACAGTGTCTTTTCCGGTTTGAAGTTTGCAGGATCATACTGGCCGACAGTCAGGAACAGCAGCAGCAGGTCCAGCGGCAGTCCGCCGGAAGACAGGGCTTTTTGATCAGGATGGGCTTTGGTGAACAGCTCGAGCATGTTGAATGGATCAGTGCCCTGCAGATGCCTGAGGCTGACAAACTGTTCCTGCTGTTGCGCGCTGCCAGCCGATTTCTCAGCACCGTCATAATCCCAGCCATGACACGAAACGCAGCGCCAGCTGTCGGTTTCACTGACCTGCAGGTCAGACGGAAATGCCGGGTTTCGTGTTGCCGGCGGAGTGCTGCCTGAACCCGCCCAGTAATTGTCGTAGAGCTTGCCGCCCAGCGACACCACGAATGCATCGCCGAACTCATGCTCGCGAGTTTTTGGTGCCGGCACGTCATGTGTGACCTGAGTTGCCGACGCCGACAGGTTCATGAACGGCGCAATGTCAGCGACAGCGGTCAGCCCAAAGGCGACCATAATGGCCGATATTGTCGAGTATACATACAGCCTGGACATCGTTGCTCATTACATAGCCGATGCCGGGCAAATACTTTCCCGGCGCCATCTGCAGTACGAAACCTGCGGGTCATCCACAGGCAGGCATCCGCTGATCGGCACTGAAACACAATCGCGGATCAGCGCCTATGACTTCGATCAATGCGCCTCGTGTGCCGCCGGTTGCATGATGCCTGTGCGCTCTCAAACCGGAGGATGTTCCGTGAACCCGAGAACCCTTGTGGTCAGCCTCAACGATACCGACAATCTCGATCACCTGCTGACCACCTGCAGCCATTTCGCGGCTCGAAACGAGGCCCATGTCATCGGCGTCTACATTATTCCCTCGGTCGAGGTCTATGCCGTCTATGGCGGCATCGCCATGGCCGACGTCGTCGATGCCCAGCGCAAGCGCTACCAGAAAATGGGCAAAAAGGTGCGCGATAAATTCGAGCGTGTGATGTTCGTGAACGGGCTGTCACATGAATGGCGCGAACTGGACGCGATCAGTTCATCGATCGGACGTGAGTTTGTGCAGCAATGCCGGTTTGCCGATCTGGCTGTGATCGCCCAGGTCGAAGCCAATCAAAACTGCGGCGTCGAACCGAGTTTTGCCGAGTATGTGGTGATGGAGGCGGGCCGGCCGGTTTTGCTGGTGCCGCGCGGCAAGCCGTTCGAGACCATGGGCGGCAAGGTGCTGATGGGCTGGAACGGCGCCAAGGAAGCGGCACGTGCATGCTTCGATGCCCTGCCGCTGCTGCCGGCAGACAGCGAGGTGAGCGTCGTATGGGTCGATCCGCAGAAACAGCGCTCCCTGGCAGGCAACCTGCCAGGTGCGGAACTGGCGGCGACGTTTGCCCGTCACAATATCAATGTCACTGCCGAGCCGATGCCGACGGCAGACTCAGATGCCGGCCAGGCGCTGCTCGCGCGGGTTGAAGATATCGGTGCCGACATGCTCGTGATGGGCGCGTATGGGCATTCCAGAGTGCGTGAATTCGTGTTTGGCGGGGCGACTGAACATGTGCTGAATAACATGACCGTTCCGGTGCTGATGTCGCACTGAACCTGTCCAAGGTCCTTTTGCCATCCCCACTTAAGGAGGTTTTCTGCCATGGCCATGAAACATATCCGCATGGAGCTTGCACGCGATCGGGATTTCCCGCAGGGCAGCCGCCAGCACGGTTACAGTCTGATCGCGCCGCTGGACAATATGGACAGGATCGATCCGGCCGAGTGGAAAGCCAATCGCGAGAAGTGCCGGGTGACACGTTTTTGGGGTTCCGATGAGCACGAGATCGGCCACCTGGTGCGCAAACCTGGCGGAGCCTGGGCGTTCCACTACGACATTCACGGCAACGAGGATGACAACGATACGGGCTACCGGTTCGGTGACGAACGGTTCCGGCCGGGCGAATATGTCTCGATCCGCGAGCAGGACGGCGAGATGCGTACATTTCGGGTCATCACCGCGTCGGACGTACGCTGACACCGGTCATGGCTCGAAAATGAAACGGCCACTGCCCGTACAGCAATGGCCGTTTCGTTTTGGTTTTGCCCAAATGAAACAGATCAGGCGGCGTCCTTGATCTTGACCTTGTGGGTCTTTGCCGTGACCTCCGGCGGTTTCGGCAGGACCACCGTGAGTATGCCGTTCTTAAACTGGGCATCGACCTTGTCCGGATCCACACCGAACGGCAACGACATGGAACGCGTGAACCTGCCGTATGACCGTTCGACGACATGGTAGTCTTTCGACTTGTCCTCTTCCTCAGCCTTTTTCTCGGCCAGGATGGTGAGCCGGTTGTCGGTCACGGTGACATTGACGTCCTCCTGATCCACACCGGGGAGCTCGGCGGTGATTTCCAGTGCCTTGTCGGTCTCTGCCACGTTGATGACGGGCGACATCAGCGCGTTGCCGTTTGTGCGGCCGGGCGTCAGCCCGACCGACTGAGTGAAATCGTGAAACACCCTGTCAATCTCGTCGTGCAGCGAACCGAACATCCCGGGCCAGTTCTGCGTTTTCCAAAGCGACGGAAGTGAAGGTTTGTCAGTCATCATCTGTCTCCTTACAAGTTGCGAAATCATGGGGGCCGTCCATGTCGCAATGCTAGCGCATGCGACGCGGATGGTTCCTTGACCGCGG
>JBCCVY010000222.1:0-6420 GCA_039194725.1 Pseudomonadota bacterium | reverse complement strand
GTGCCGGGCGTATCTTTCTATTTCGTCTTCGTTCAATGCCATGATCAGCTCTTCCCCGTCGAACCGAAGCCGCCCGCACCTCTGGCCGTGTCATCCAGCGCCTCGACCTGCATGATCTCCGCCTGCACCACCGGTGCAATCACCATCTGTGCGATCCGTTCGCCGCGCTGGACGGTGAACGGATCGTGGCCGTGATTGATCAGGATCACTTTGATCTCGCCGCGATAGTCGGCGTCAATGGTGCCAGGCGTATTGAGGCAGGTGATGCCGTGCTTTGCGGCGAGACCCGACCGTGGCCTGATCTGCGCTTCGAATCCCGGCGGCAGGGCCACCGCAAAACCCGTCTCCACCAGAGCCCGGCTGCCGGCCTGAAGCACGACCGGGCTGTCCGCCGGAACCGCGGCGCGGATGTCCATGCCGGCCGCCAGGTCAGTTTCATAGGCAGGCAGCTGCAGTCCTTCACCGTGCGGCAGCCAGGCAAGCTGTACTTTAGGTGCCGGGCTCATGTGTTCTTTGCAAGCATGGCGGCGAAGCGGTCCATGAGGCGCGCAGCGACATCGCGCTTGGGCATTTTCTCCCAATCCTCAACATTGTCCGGGCCGACCAGGTGAACCGTGTTGTCGCGTCCACCCATGACACCGCCTTCGTCGCTGACGTCATTGGCGACGATCATGTCCGCGTTCTTGGCGGCCAGCTTCTTACGGGCATTTTCGACAACGTTCTCGGTTTCCGCGGCAAAACCGACGACCAGTGCCGGCCGGTGGCTTTTCAGGTGGCCGACCGATCTCAGTATGTCCGGATTTTCCGCCAGCTTCAGGGCCGGCGGCTTGCCGGTGCCGTCCTTCTTCATCTTCTGCTGCGCGTTGCCTTCGGTCCGCCAGTCAGCAACCGCAGCACAGAAAATCGCCATGTCGCATGGCAGTTCGCCCTGTACCGCCTTCAGCATCTCACGTGCGGTCTCGACATTGATCAACTCAACGCCCGGCGGGATTGGCAAACCGACAGGGCCTGACACCAATGCAACCTCGGCGCCCAGTGCAATTGCCGCTTCGGCCAGCGCGTATCCCTGCTTGCCGGACGACCGGTTGGCGATGTACCGCACCGGATCGATCGGCTCGTGGGTCGGGCCGGCGGTGATCAGTACCTTGCGTCCGGCCAGCGGCCCGGTCCTGCTGACGTCGGGGTCGCGCGGCGCCGACAGGCTGTCGCTGCCGTAAAACTTTTCGATGGCGGAAAAGATGTCCGCGGCTTCGCTCATCCGGCCCGGGCCATACTCGCCGCAGGCCATGTCGCCTTCTTCCGGTCCGCACACCAGCACGCCATCGCCCTTAAGCGTCTCCAGATTGCGCTGGGTGGCGGGGTGCTGCCACATGCGCACATTCATCGCCGGGGCGATCAGAACCGGTTTGTCGGTTGCCAGTAGTGCTGTGGTTGCCAGATCATCGGCCTGGCCCGATGCCATCTTCGCCATCAGGTCCGCCGTTGCCGGTGCCACGACCACAAGGTCGGCAACCCGCGACAGCTGAATATGTCCCATCTCGGCCTCATCGGTCAGGTCGAACAGATCCGTGTAGACCTTCTCGCCGGCCAGCCCCGCGACCGAAAGTGGGGTCACGAACTGCTCGCCGCCTCGGGTCAGGATAGGGGTGACCGCCACGCCCGCCTTCTGGCACAGCCGGATCAGTTCAAGTGTCTTGTAGGCGGCAATGCCGCCGCCAATGACAAGCAAAATACGTTTTTGATCGCTCATGTCCAAAACCTTACTACAGCGCCAGTGATACAGCGAGTACCACGAGTGCAATGGCGCCGACCCACAGCGCGCTGCGATTGGAGGCCGAGTGGCGAGCCTGCGCTGCCGCTATTGCTTCGGTCGTGTCGCTGTCAAGCCGGATGCCGCCTGACTGCGCCATGGACGACACCAGCGCCGATGCCTGGCCCAGCTCGCTCAGCAACTCCGGAAACGATGCCGCCAGCCGGCCGAGGGTTGCAGCGCCTTCAGCGGCATCTTCGAGCCTGCCCTGCGCGCCGAGCTTCTGTTCCATCCATTCCGCAACCACCGGTTCCGCCGTCACCCACATGTTGAGTTTCGGATTGAAGCTGCGTGCAACCCCTTCCACCACAACCATGGTTTTCTGCAGCAAGATCAGCTGCGGTTGGGTTTCCATGTTGAACTGTCCGGTCACCTCAAACAGCTGGGTCAGCAGCCGGGCCATGGAGATGTCGGTGGAATTGCGGCCCATTATCGGCTCACCGATTGCGCGCAGGGCCTGGGCAAACAGGTCCACGTCCTGCCCGGCCGGAACGTAGCCGGCCTCAAAGTGAACCATAGCAATGCGCTTGTAGTCTCGCTTAATGAAACCCCACAGGATTTCAGCAAGGAAGCGGCGATCCTTGACGCTCAGGCGTCCCATGATGCCGAAGTCGACTGCCACAAGGTTGTTGTCAGCGTCGATGAACAGGTTGCCCTGATGCATGTCGGCGTGGAAGAAGCCGTCGCGCATGGCGTGACGAAGAAACGACTGAATGACGGTATCGCCGAGCCTGGGCAGATCAAGCCCGGATGCCGCAAGCGCCTTGTCGTCGGTCAGCGCCAGGCCGTCAATCCATTCGCTGGTCAGGATCCTGCGGGAGGTCTGCTGCCAGAAAACCTGCGGAACCCGAAACCCGGGATCGTTGCGGGTGTTTTCAGCCATTTCCGACATGGCCGCTGCTTCCAGCCGCAGGTCCATCTCAAGCTCGACCGAGCGTTCCAGGGTTGCGACCGCCTTGACGAAGTTCAGGCGGCGGGCTTCTGCTGAAAACCGTTCGGCCAGACGCGCCGCCGTGAAAAAGGTTTCCAGGTCGTCGCGGAATCTCGCCTCGACACCGGGCCGCAACACCTTGACCGCCACATCGCGCCTGTTTCCGGCCTCGTCCACAAGCTGAGCCTTGTGCACCTGAGCGATGGAAGCGGCGGCAACCGGGTCCGACAGCGGCTGGAAGATCTCACCTGCCGGTTTGCCGAGACCGGCCCGAATGGCTTCGCGTGCCTCGTTCATGTCGAACGGCTTCATGCGGTCCTGCAGCAGTCGCAGCGCATCTGCCCGTTCGGTTCCGATCATGTCGGGCCGGGTGGCCAGAAACTGACCGAGCTTGATGTAGCTGGGGCCCAGCTCGTTCAGGGCATCTGCCAGGCCGGAGCGTTGTTCGCGGCTGGATTTGCCGGCTCCCAGCAGTCTGAGTGCAGACTTCGCCGGCGCCGGCATGTTGTCATCGTCCAGAGCGGCGTCAAACCCGCCATGGCGGGCGATGGTACGGCCGGCCCGTGCAAGCTTCAGCAGATGTCGTAATTTTCTGAACATGCAGGGTCAGCCTAGACTTTCCAGCCGGAATGGATGGCAACGATGCCGCCGGTCAGCATGCGATGGCTGGTGTGCACGAAGCCTGCCTCTGCGATCATGTTCTCAAATGCCTGCGGCCGGGGGAACTTCCGGATGCTTTCGACCAGATAACGGTATGGATCGCCGTCGCCGGTCACAACCTTGCCAACTGCCGGGATCACGGTCATGGAATAGGCTTCATACACCTGCTCCATGCCGGGGACATCGACGTGCGAAAACTCCAGGCACAGGAACCGCCCGCCGGGTTTCAGGACCCTGTAGGCCTGTGCCAGGGCCCGGTCGATATGAGTGACATTGCGGATTCCGAAAGCGATCGTGTAGGCGTCAAAGCTGTTGTCCGGAAACGCCAGCTGTTCCGCATTGCCGACGGTGAACCTGCATTTGCCGCCATGCAGTTCGCCCGGCGCGCGGCGTGCTCCTTCGCCAACCATCTCCGGTGAAATATCGGCAACAACGATTTCGGTGCCGGCGCCGCCTGCCCGGGCAATGCGAAATGCGATGTCACCGGTGCCGCCGGCGACATCGAGGACCTGGAACCCACGCGCCGATTTTGGCGGGTTCAGCAGGGCGATGAAGTCGTCTTTCCAGAGCCGGTGCAAACCACCCGACATCAGGTCGTTCATCTGGTCATAGCGCGCCGCGACCTTGCCGAACACCTCGTTCACCAGGCCCTGACGGTCAGCTTCCGCCACATTGCGGAATCCAAACGAAACGTCGTCCTCAGTTTTTGTTTTTTCTGTATCGTCCATTATGGCGGCGACCATAGACCAGCTTGCCAATCATGGCTATCAGTTGTGCCCCAACAAGGTGAACATGCCGCATCTCGTTCTAAGGAGAAAAAATGCCTGAATTGCCGGAGGTCGAAACCGTCCGACGCGGACTTGAACCGGCACTTGTCGGCCGCCGGGTGAAATCCGTCCGGCTGAACCGGCCCGATCTCAGGTTCCCGTTCCCGGCACAGCTGGCTGAGACTGTGTCCGGCAAGTGCGTGACGGCGCTCAGGCGCCGTGCCAAGTATATCCTCATCGAGCTGGAAAGCGGGCATGCCCTGCTGGTTCATCTCGGCATGACCGGCAGGTTCACCGTGTGGCCGCCTGACGGTGCTGCCCGCAATCTTGGCGAGTTCTACTATGCCGAGCAGGCGGGTCACGCCGGTCATGGCGCGCACGATCACGTGGTCATCGACCTGGATGATGGTGCCAGGGTTGTGTACACCGACCCGCGCCGGTTCGGGTTCATGGATCTTGTTGAACCGGACGGCACCGATCACAACCGGTTTCTCGCCGGCCTTGGCGTGGAGCCGCTCGGCAACGAGCTGCACGCAGATTTGTTGGGCACCGCCCTGGCAGGACGCAGGTCGCCCCTGAAGGCCGCCCTGCTTGATCAGCGGATTATCGCTGGACTGGGCAACATATATGTATGCGAGGCGCTCTACCGGGCCCGGCTGTCGCCCAGACGCCTGTCCGGGAGCATTGTCCGCAAACGCGGACCGTCACCGCGCATTGAGCAGCTGGTGCACGCCATCCGGTCGGTCATCGCGGAAGCGATCGAGGCTGGTGGTTCAACGCTGCGGGACTATGCTCGCACCGATGGCAGCGCCGGCGATTTTCAGCAGCGTTTCGATGTTTACGACCGTGCAGGAGAGGTATGTCGCACACCGGGTTGCACGTCACGCATCAGGCGCATCGTGCAGTCCGGCCGGTCCAGTTTCTACTGCCCCACTTGCCAGCGTTGAACCGTTTGCTGTTTATTGCCGTGGACCGATCTTTTGACCCCTGCAGGGAGACTGCTTTATGACCTACAACAACATCCTCGTCGAAACCCGCGATGCCGTCGGCCTGATTACCCTGAACCGGCCGGATGCGCTCAATGCCCTCAACAGCGCATTGATTGACGAGCTCAACCAGGCGTTGGATGGGTTTGAGGCAGACAGCGCCATAGGTGCGATTGTCATTACCGGGTCGGAAAGGGCGTTTGCGGCCGGCGCCGATATCAAGGAGATGCAGTCCCAGTCCTATATGGATGTCTATCTGGGTGACTTCATCGGCAAGTGGGAAAAAGTGTCCCGGTGCCGCAAGCCGGTGATCGCCGCGGTGGCCGGCTACGCACTCGGTGGCGGTTGCGAGATGGCCATGATGTGCGACTTTATCCTCGCGGCCGATACGGCGAAGTTCGGCCAGCCCGAGATCAATCTCGGCGCGATGCCGGGTGCTGGAGGAACCCAGCGCCTGACCCGGTTTGTCGGCAAATCGAAAGCCATGGAAATGTGCCTGACCGGACGCATGATGGATGCTGAAGAAGCCGAGCGCTCGGGCCTGGCGTCGCGCATCGTGCCGGCTGCCGATCTGATTGACGAAGCCGTCAAGACGGCTGCGGTCATCGCCGCTAAGTCCATGCCGATTGCAATGATGACCAAGGAAACCGTGAACCGCGCCTACGAGACGACCCTTGCCGAAGGCGTGCGCTTCGAGCGCCGCGTGTTTCATTCCATGTTCGCCACCGACGATCAGAAGGAGGGCATGGCGGCCTTCGCGGAGAAGAGGAAGCCGAAATTCTCCAATTCGTGACGTCAGTTCGTGCTGGCGACAGCCGGAAAACAGGTGTTTGTTGACGCCGCAACAGACTTACTATATGTAACCGCTCATCTCAGCACACCCGTTGTTCTGTTGACCATTGCTTATGAGGTGATCGGGCATGGCGGACAGGTGATGGAAACGGGCAGCTTATAGTTTCAAGATGCCGTTGCGAAGGCGGCATATTCGGGAATAGACAACAAATGGCCAATACTCGTTCGGCAAAGAAAGCCGTCCGGCACATCGCCAGGCGCACAGAAATCAATATGAACCGCCGCTCGCGGGTCCGTTCGTTCCTCCGCAAGGTGGAAGAGGCAATCGCAAGCGGCGACAAGAGTGCTGCTGCGGAGGCTTTGAAGGCCGCGCAGCCTGAGATCATGCGCGGCGCCCAAAAGGGTATCATGCACAAAAATACGGCTTCCCGGAAAGTTTCCCGGCTGGCCAGGCGCGTCAAGGCAATATCTGCC
>JBCCVY010000221.1:0-6464 GCA_039194725.1 Pseudomonadota bacterium | reverse complement strand
ATTGACATTAGACACCGTAAAGTAAAAAGTGACAAGCGGTAGTTGAAACAGGAAGCATGACCAAGACAGTCCTTCTCACACTGGGCCGCCTGCCGAAGGCTCTTGAACTGGCACGTGCGCTGAAAGGCGCCGGTTGCCGGGTGGTGGTTGCGGAACCGTTCAGGTGGCACGTGTGCAAGCCGTCTACTGCCGTCGACCGGTCTGTTCAGGTTGCCGCGCCCAACTCCAACACCCAGCGGTATCTCGATGACCTCATGCGCATCATCGCCGAGGAGCGCATTGATGTTGTGGTGCCTGTGTCCGAAGAAGCATTGCACGCGGCCCGCCTCAAGCCGGTGCTGCCGCCCCATGTCCGCCTGTTTTCACCGGACCAGGCGAAATTGTTGAAATTGCATGACAAACTGAGTTTTGCCCGCATCGCCAAAAGCTATGAGCTTGATGTGCCGGAGACTTTTTCTGCCAGCGATCCCGCTGCCACGGCGCTGGCACTGGTTTACGACCACATCATCAAGCCGGTCCATTCGTGTTCCGGCATCGGTGTCGAGCAGCGCGCCAAGGGCACGACGCTGAGCCTGTCTGAGACCGCATCCGACTGTGTTGTGCAGGCCTTTGTGCCTGGCCGCCACGTCAGTTCGTTTTCAGTGGCGCATGAGGGTTGCGAGATTGTGACCGTGCTCTATGAGGGAACGGTGTTTTCCGGCACCGTGGCGGTGTGCTTCACCCGCATCGAGAAACTCAAACCCGTCAATGACTGGATCAGCCGGTTCATCGCCAAGTCCGGCCATTCCGGTTTCATTTCGTTTGATTTCATCGTGAGCGATGAAGGCCGGGCCTGGGCGATCGAGTGCAATCCGCGCGCAACAAGCGGCGTTCATTTCCTCAACAATGCCGACCTGGGCCTGGCCATACTGAACCCGGCCCGAAGGCATCCCGTCCGGTTCAAGAACAAGCGGTCGTTCCAGCAATCCTACACCACACTGACCGAAGCCTACCGCCACATCTTCCGCCCCCGGCAATTTCTTGCGCGCTTGAAGCATCTGATCTCGGCCAGGGACGCAGTATGGTCTGCCCGCGACCCGTTGCCGTTCCTGCTGATGACACCGATGTCATGGGACATTCTCAAGCCCTCGATATTCTCAGGTGTTTCTCTGGGCGAGGCAGCAACCAGGGACATAGCCTGGTTCGGGCCCGGCGCCAAACCGTCCGACCCCGAAACCGGAAAGGTCAGCCTGCATGGCGTCTCACATGACAAATGACCTGTTCAGCCGGGCGCGTCGTCAGGCGCGCTGCCGGACGCACCGAGGCCGGTTCGACCGCGGCAAAGTCAAACTTGCGCGCCAGCCGGGCAATGATCAGTGCGCTTTCCGCCTGGGCAAAGCCGGCGCCAACACAGGTATGCGGGCCCAGCCCAAACGGAATGTAGGCGCCGGCGACGAGGTCCTTCTCGCGCTGCGGCGAGAAACGGTCTGGGTCAAACACGTGCGGGTCCTGCCAGTAGTCACGATGGCGATGCACCGTCCATGGCGCAATCATCACAAGGGCACCCCGTTTCACCCGCCTGCCGCCAATGCGGGTGTGCTTCAGCGCAACCCTCGGCATGAAGGTGATAGGCGGATAAAGCCGCAGCGTCTCGCGGAACACACACCGGGTGAAGCTGAGCTGCTTTGTGTGCTCGAAACTGACATCCCCGCCGCCGGTGACTTGCTCGACTTCTTCACGAATTCGCCTCAGTACGCCGGATTGCTGCGACAGGATGTAAAACACCCAGGTCAGCACGCTGGCCGTGGTCTCATGACCGGCCAGAAAAAACACGCCCAGCTGGTCAATGAGTTCATCGCGGGTGAACGGTTTGCCGGTCTGCGCGTCACGTGCTGCGATGACCGCGCTGGCGATATCGTTGTACTTGCGCTGCGCGTCACCGAGATGGGTGTCCACAAGCTGGCCCAGGTGCCGGCGGATCCGGGTGCACGCAGCAATCACCTCCGGCGGCTGATGTACTTTCGACCAGGCCGGCTCGGTGATCAGCCGCCATATTTCCACCTGCGCCACCGAGCGCTCGAAGATGGTGAAGTCCTCAAACACGTCGTGGGCGATCTCGCTCTCGAGCGAGGTGGAAAACACGGTCCGGCAGATGATGTCCGCAGTCAGATGGCTCATCGCCAGGTCGAGCGAGAAGCTTTCGCCAGACGCAGCCAGGCCGTCAAGGCGCGCCTCATAGTCATTGACAGCGGCCTGCATGGACGAAAATGCCAGGTTGATGCGCATCATCGAAAACGCCGGGTCGATCATGGCGCGCTGGCGCCGCCATTTCTCGCCATCGGTGACGAATATCGACTGGCCGATCAGGGGTTCAAGCGCCCCCACCATGAGATCACTCTTGGGAAAGGTCTCCCCGTCATCCATCAGAATCTCGCGGATAAGGGCCGGATCGTTGAACAGCATGGTGGAGCGCCGCGACATGCCCAGGTGGCCCACCTTCATCTTGTACGCGGCTGCCGGCAGCAGGCTCAGAAGATCGCCATCGCCGCGCCACACAGTGCGAGCCAGCGCGGCAACCGACCACAGCGAATAGGGTTTTGGCGGAATGTAGGCGTCAGTGGCAGCCATGTCACAATCAGGCCGGAAGTTGGGTCAGGTGTAAAGTATCAGGTGAAAACATGAGCGTGTCGAGCCTCGACATATTTCACATCCTGGTGGCAATTCATATCGTCACTGGCGCGATCGGACTGGTCACATTCTGGGTGCCGGTGCTGACGGACAAGGGCAATGAGCGCCACAAATACTGGGGCCGGATATTTACCGCCATGATGATTGCTACCGGGACTGTGGCGGTAGGCATGGCAACAATGACGCTACTCTACCCGATGGAGACACATCCGCACCTGGTAACACACGAAGTGTTCTCAGACCCGGTCAACGTGCGCGTCGTGTTCGGCTGGATGATGCTGTATCTGGCCATCCTGACTGTGAACCTGGCCTGGTACGGCTGGATGTGTGTGACCAACAAACGGGTCGATCACCAGGCCAACAAAGCTCGCAGCAACCTGTGCCTGCAATTGCTGCTGACCGCGGCCGCCGCCAACTGTATCTGGCAGGGCATGAAACTGGGCCAACCCCTGGTGATGGGCATGTCGCTGGTGGGGTTTGCAACAGTGGCCACTAACCTGTGGTTCATCTATCATCCCCGCCCCGGTCCGGTTTACTGGCTCAAGGAGCACATCAAGGCCCATGTCGGCGCCGGTATCTCCGTCTATACCGCGTTTTTCGCTTTTGGCGCCGTCCGGCTGATGCCTGAGCTGGCACTGACCCCTGTGCTGTGGGCAATCCCGCTCGTTACCGGCCTGTCCTTGATTCTGTATCATCAACGTGCCGTGTCACGCAGAAAACAGCTCCGGTCCCGTTCGCCCCCGCCGGTCGCCGCTGAATAATGGCTTCCGAAAAAGTCATCATTGTCGGTGCCGGTATCGGAGGATTGAGCGCAGCTCTCGATCTTGCTCGTTCGGGCTGCGACGTCACGGTGCTGGAACGCGCGGCCACTCCGGGCGGCAAGATGCGCCAGGTCGCGGCAGGCCCTGCGCACATTGACGCTGGACCCACCGTGTTCACAATGCGTTGGATTTTCGAGCAGATGTTTGCTGACGCCAACGAGACTCTGGCTGATCATCTGAAGCTGACCAAAGCTGATGTACTGGCCCGTCACGCCTGGCGGCAAGGCGGTGAACTTGACCTGTTTGCCGATATTCATCAATCGGCAGAAGCCATTCGCGCATTTGCCGGTCCGCATGACGCACAGGGCTACCTGGACTTCTGTGCCCGCAGTGAAGACATATTCAGGACACTGAAGCGGTCATTCATTGCCGCCCAGCGGCCCACGCCCGCCGGCCTGGTCAACCGTGTCGGATTGAGCAACCTTACGGCCTTGTGGCGGACGGCGCCGTTTTCGACCCTATGGAAGGAGCTGGGCAGGCATTTCCGCGACCCGCGGCTGCAGCAGCTGTTCGGCCGCTATGCGACTTATGTCGGTTCATCGCCGTGGCTGGCCCCGGCCACCCTGATGCTGGTGGCACATGTGGAACAGGACGGCGTATGGCTGGTAGACGGCGGCATGCACGCCGTTGCCCGGGCGGTGCAATCGGTGGCGGAGACTAGGGGGGCGACGTTCCGGTTCAATTCGCATGTCGAGGACATCATCTGCACCGGCGGCAGGGTTTCCGGCGTCGTGCTGGCTGGCGGCGAGCAACTGGCCTGCGATGCAGTGGTTTTCAATGGCGACGTCTCAGCGCTTGGCAGCGGCTTTCTGGGCAAGGATGCAAGCGCTGCTGCTGCCGCCACCCTGCCCCGCGACCGCTCGCTGTCTGCGATCACATGGTGCGAGCACGCAGTTACCAGCGGCTTTGATCTGGAATATCACAATGTGTTCTTTGCCGAAGACTATGCCCGGGAGTTCGAGGCCGTGTTTGAGCGCCGAACCGTGACAGAGACGCCTACCGTCTACATATGTGCGCAGGACCGCGGCGGCGATGAGAGGCCGGACAGGCTGGAACGCCTGCTGCTGTTGATCAACGCTCCGGCGGATGGCGACACAACAAGTTTCAGCGCCCGGCAAATGGCTGATCTCAGGGCCCGGACACATAGCTTGCTGCACGACTGCGGCCTGCAAATTTCGGATGCGGAAGAAAGCATTGCGACAAGCCCGTCAGGTTTCAATGCGCTTTTCCCGGCCACGGGCGGCGCCCTTTACGGCCGTGCCAGCCACGGCATGATGGCCAGTTTTGAGCGCCCCGGCGCCGCTTGCAGAGTGCCCGGGCTTTATCTGGCTGGCGGATCAGTCCACCCCGGTCCCGGCGTGCCCATGGCCGCCATGTCCGGCCGGCTGGCGGCATCTAGGCTGCTTCAGGATTTGCCCCGCTGACTTGCGACATTGGCCGGATCGGGCACCAGGTCTGCGACGATGCTGGCGGATGACACGACGCCCGGCAAACCGGCTCCCGGGTGGGTACCAGCTCCGGCCAGGTACAAGCCGTCGACCTCTTCACTCTTGTTGTGGGGGCGGAACCAGGCGCTCTGGAACAGGTTCGGCTCCATGGCAAAGGCGGCGCCCTTGTACGACAGCAGCCTGTCCTGAAAGTCCTGCGGCGTGAGCATGTGCGAGGTAACGATGACATCGCCGAGGCCCGGCATCAGCGTGTCTTCCAGCCGCTTCTGCACCGCGGCGCGGTAGGTTTCAGCGTCAGCCTGCCAATCAGTTCCGCTGTCCAGGTGGGGCACTGGCGCGAGCACATAGAATGCGTCACATCCCTCAGGCGCCAGCGACGCATCGCTAGCCGTCGGTCGGTGCAGATACAGGCTGAAATCATCCGTCAGCTTGTGGCGCTTGAAAATGTCGCGCAACAGGCCCTCGTAGCGCGGGCCCAGCACCATCGTGTGGTGATAGACGTCGTCGAACTTGCGGCTGGTGCCGAAATACCAGACAAACAGGCTCATGGAATAGTCGGCGCGCGCCAGTTTCCGGTCGCTCCAGCGCTTGCGCTCATGGTGCGCCAGGAGCGTGCCGTAAGTGAAGGCAGGATCGGCATTGGACACGACAATGTCCGCTGACAGTTTCTCCCCATTTGCCAACTCCACACCCGATGCACGGCCTCCATCCACGAGGATGCGCGTCACTTCCGCATTGAAGCGGATTGTACCTCCATGGCGTTCCACCAGCCTGGCAATACCGCGCACCAGGGCACCGGTGCCGCCTTCGGCATAGTGCACACCGTAACGGCTCTCCAGATGCGCTATCAGGCAGTAATACGAAGTTGTGGTGAACGGGTTGCCGCCGATCAGCAGCGGATGGAAACTGAAAGCGATCCGCAGCCGCTCATCACTGAAAAAATCACACACCTTGGAATGGACAGAGCGGTATCCGCCGAGACGCAGCAGATCGAACATGGTGCGCATGGTAAACACAAGGGAATGAAACGGCTTGTCTGCCAGGTCCTGAAACGCCACCTTGAAGATGCGACCGCTGGCTTCCATGAAGCGCTCGTAGCCGGCGACGTCCTTGGGTTCAAAGCGGGCAACCTCTGCCTTCATGGCTTCGGGGTCGGCGGAGTAGCTCAACACCGAGCCATCATCAAAACGAATCTTGTAAAACGGATCACACGGCCTGAGTGTGACATCGTCAGCCATCGTGTAGCCGCACGCCGTCCAAAGGTCTTCAAACACGTAAGGCGCGGTGATGATGGTGGGACCGGCATCGAAGGTGAATCCATCGCGCTTGTACACGTAGGCCCGGCCGCCCGGACCGTCGAGTTTTTCCAGCACGGTGACACGGTATCCCTTTGCGGC
Source organism: Pseudomonadota bacterium (assembly GCA_039194725.1). GTDB lineage: Bacteria > Pseudomonadota > Alphaproteobacteria > Rhizobiales > Aestuariivirgaceae > Anderseniella. Next base: position 131 of record JBCCVY010000221.1, on the reverse strand, counting down.
AATCCGCGCCGCAGCAGCCAGGCCGCCAACGCCGCTGCCGATGACAATGGCATGAGCACGGTCATCACGCGCGGCATCAGGATTGGCAGGGGTTTCCGTTTTTGTCAGCATTGCCTGACATTAAATACTGT
>JBCCVY010000220.1:0-6466 GCA_039194725.1 Pseudomonadota bacterium | reverse complement strand
CGTCAAACAGAATGACGCCGGAGATGTTTTTCTTCATCGCCGACTTGGCGGAGAACAGCATTTCGCGGTAGTCGCGCCGGTTGTCTTCCGTTGATTCAACATTGATGCTGTCGAACCGCTTCTTGATGGTGCCGGTGCTTTCATCCGCGGCCAGGATACCCCTGCCGGGTGCAACCATGGCGTTTGCTATGTCTTCGAGTGTCTGTTTCATGTCGATCTATGCCCCTTCGGAAACGAATGGCTGCTCAGGCGGCCCGCAATACCTCTACCCCCGGTAGTGCCTTGCCTTCAAGCCATTCAAGAAATGCCCCACCTGCGGTGGATACATATGTGAAGTCACCTGCCACACCGGCATGGTTCAATGCCGCTACAGTGTCGCCGCCACCGGCAACTGCGACCAGTTTGCCGGACTTGGCCAGCATGGCTGCGTGTTGGGCCGCGGCCACGGTGCCGGCGTCGAACGGTGGAATTTCAAACGCACCGAACGGTCCGTTCCAGACCAGGGTTGCGGCACTGTCAAAGACTGCGGCTGCTTCGGCAACCGAAGCAGGCCCCACGTCCAGCATCATTTCGTCTTCGGCAATATCGCTGACCGGCACAATGCGGCTGTCAGCACCGGCGGCAAACTCTTTCGCAACCACGGCATCCACCGGAAGCACAATACGGCAGTCATTGGCTTGCGCCTGTTCCAGAATGTCCAGCGCAGTTGTCGCCATGTCGTGTTCGCACAATGACTTGCCGACGCGAATCCCCTTGGCTGCTAGGAAGGTGTTGGCCATGCCGCCGCCGATAATGATGGTGTCTGCAACTTTCGACAGGTTGCCGAGCAGTTCAAGCTTGGTGGAGACCTTGGCACCGCCCACCACACACACCAGCGGCCGGGCCGGATCGGTCAGTGCGGCCGAAAGCGCCGACAGTTCCTGCTGCATCGACCTGCCGGCAGCAGCCGGCAGCAACCGGGCAACACCCTCAGTTGAAGCTTGGGCGCGGGGCGCGGCTTAAAACGCGTGGTTGACGTAGATGCCGCCGAGCGCGGCGAGCGACTTTGCGTAGGCGGCCTCGTTTTTTTCTTCGCCTTCATTGAAGCGGGTGTTTTCCATCAGCACGATGTGGCCGTCTGCCAGGTCGCCGGGATGTCCGGTTGCAAAGCCGACCGGCCGGGCAAGCACACCGGCCAGGGCGGATGCGATGGGGGCCAGGCTCATCTCGGCGACCGGCTTGCCTTTCGGGCGGCCGAAATGCGCCAGCAGGATGACCTTGGCACCCTTGTCCGACAGTTCGCGTATGGTCGGCGCGACTGCGTGCAGGCGGGTTGCGTCGGTCACCTTGCCGTCCTGCATCGGCACGTTCAGGTCCACCCTGACAAGCACGCGCCGGGAATTGACATCCAGATCATCGAGTGTCCTGAAACTGGTCATGATGCGTTCTGGTTCCTGGCAGGTGAGTTTTCTTCAGGTGTTGGCTTCAAGACCGGACAATGCCGCCTGCACAGCGGCCTCTGCGGTGATGCCAAAGTGTTCGTAAAGTTCCTGGTATGGGCCGGACGCGCCGAAAGTGGACATGCCTATGAATGTGCCGTCGACGCCGATCAATTGGTCCCAACCCTGCCGCACGCCGGCTTCAATGGCGATGCGGACCGGTTCGTCACCGGTAATCAGCTTGCGGTAGTCGTCATCCTGCTGGTGGAACAGGTCCATGCACGGCACAGACACGACCCGCGACGAAACCTTGTTTTCGGCCAGTTTGGCCGCTGCCTGCATGGCGATCTCGACCTCCGATCCGGAAGCGAAGATCACCACCTTGGCATCGTCGTCGGCCTGGATGTCGTAGGCGCCGCGGGCGCACAGGTTTTCCTTGTTGAACTTGGCGCGGGCCGGCGTGAGCTTCTGGCGGGTCAGGGCGAGGATCGAAGGGGTGCTGTCGGCCTTCAGGGCCAGTTCCCAGCATTCCGCGGTTTCGACGGCATCGCAGGGCCGAAGCACGTTGAGGTTCGGGATCACCCGCAAAGCGGCCAGGTGCTCGACGGGTTGGTGGGTCGGTCCGTCTTCGCCAAGGCCGATGGAGTCATGGGTCATGACGTAAATGACTCGCTGCTGCATCAGCGCCGACAGGCGGATGGCCGGGCGGCAGTAATCGGTGAACACCATGAACGTGCCGGAATACGGGATCACGCCGCCGTGCAGGGCCATGCCGTTCATGGCTGCCGCCATGCCATGTTCGCGAATGCCCCAGTGCAGGAAGCGCCCGGATGGATCCTCGGCTGTAAACGGCACCATCTCCTTGGTGCGGGTGTTGTTCGAGCCGGTCAGGTCGGCTGAACCGCCGATTGTTTCCGGCACCACCGTATTGATGACTTCGAGCGCGTTCTGAGACGCGTTGCGGGTTGCGATTGCGGTGGGTGCTTCGGCAAGCTTCTGCTTGTAAGACAGGATGGCCTCGTGCAGGTCTTCCGGCAGGGTGCCGGCGGTCCGGCGATCAAACTCAACTTTCTCGCCTGACGGCATGGCCGCGACGCGGTCTTCCCAGGCCCTGCGCTCACGACAGCCGCGCAGGCCGGTTATGCGCCACATGTCCCTGATGGACGTCGGAACTTCAAACGGTTCGTGGCTCCAGCCAAGCTGTTCACGCGCAGCCTTGACCTCGTCCGGGCCGAGCGGCGCTCCGTGGGCGCCGGAAGTGCCCTGCTTGCCAGGTGAGCCGTAGCCGATAATGGTGCGGCAGGCGATGAGCACCGGCTTGGTGGCTGTCTGTGCTGACGACAACGCGTTGGCAATCTCGGCGTAGTCATGGCCGTCAACGCGCATCACATCCCAGCCGGAAGCGGCAAACCGGCCGAGCTGGTCGGTTGAATCTGTCAGGCTGACCGGTCCGTCAATGGATATCTGGTTGTCGTCCCACAACACGATCAGCTTGTTCAGCTTGAGATGGCCCGCGAGCGTGATGGCTTCCTGCGAAACCCCTTCCATGAGGCAGCCGTCACCGGCAAGAACATAGGTCTTGTGGTCGACAATGCCGGTGCCGAAGCGGGCTGCGAGATGGGCTTCTGCGATCGCCATGCCGACCGCATTGCCGAGACCCTGGCCGAGCGGTCCGGTGGTGGTTTCAATGCCCGATGCATGGCCGAATTCCGGATGTCCTGCCGTTCGTGAACCGAGCTGGCGGAAGTTCTTCAGCTCTTCGATGGTCATGTCTTCATAACCAAGCAGGTGGAGCAGTGAATACAGCAGCATGGAGCCGTGGCCCGCCGACAGTATGAAGCGATCCCGGTCGGCCCAATTGGGGGCTTGCGGATCAAACTTCAGATAATGCGCAAACAGCACCGTCGCCACGTCGGCAGCCCCCATCGGCAACCCCGGATGGCCGGAGTTCGCGGCCTGGACTGCGTCCATGGCCAGCGCTCGGATGGCGTTTGCCATTTCGGTGAATTTGGCAATGTCTTCGGGGGTGGCCGCTGCGGCGCTGGACGTGCCGGATGCGGCGGCTGGGTTAGCCGGTGTCATCTGTCTCTTTTCCACCGTTGAAATTCGGCGCCACACATAGCACTCAGGCATATGGAGTCAATGGTGCACTATGGCCGCACCGCGGCAGGTGTGAATACCGTGAACAAAGGTGGTTGCCAACAACCTGTTTAATGTGCTGTTGACGGTATTGCCGGTAACCCCATACAGTATTAAAGGGATTTGGCACTGACGATCTGCGGGTAACGGAACGTCAGGTTGCGGGAAAAAACAGCCATGGCGTCGAAATCTGAGCTGGATAAGGCAATTGCGCACTTTGAACAGGCCATGCGCCAGCTTGAAGCGGCATGGGCGCAGGCCGAGCAGAATCAGGGTAAAATCACAAAGCTCAATACCGAAGCATCGGCGCTGAAGGATGACCGCGCCCGGCTTGCCGGCGAGCTGGATGAAGTTCGCGCCAAGGCGGAAGAGCTGACCGAGGCCAGCCGGCAGGCGGCACGGCGCATAGAACTGGCGATGGCACGGGTGAGAACCGTTATTGGTGAAGAGGCCTGAACCCATGGGACAAGTGGTCATCAACGTAAACAATCGCTCCTTCACCATGGAATGCGCCGACGGCGAGGAAGACCACCTCACCGAGCTGGCCAAGCTGCTCGATTCCCAGGTCAAGGATATCAAGTCAGGGGTCGGTGAGGTCGGTGATATCCGGCTTCTGGTCATGGCCGGGCTGATCATTGCCGATCAGCTGTCGGAGGCCCTGGAGCGTGTCGAGGAACTCTCCGGCGAAGTCAAGGGAGCCCACAAGACCGGCACCGACGCAATCGCGCAGTCCAAGCAGCGGGAATCGGCTGCCGCGGAGCGTATCGCGGCGGCGGCAAAACGCCTCGAACAGATTTCGCGGTTGGCCCGACAGGGCTAAGCTCAAGACCTCCTGGCGCCAATCAACTTCCGGCGCAAGCGGCCGTGCAATTTTATTGCACAAGCGGGGCAAATTATTTGATTTGTGCGCGCGGCCGGCGGTGGTGTGTCATTCAGACAGTGAAACCCGTGGCCTGGATGTGCACATGTCGGATGTCGCCAAACAGCAGATAAGCCCGGCCCGGCGGGGTGGCGGCCGGGCAGGCCGGGCTGCAAGGCGTGCCGAAGCTGACACAGTTCAATCGCCGGCGGTCTTCATCCGGAAAATACCGACCTACGAGCTCCTCGGTGAAGACGGACTGGACCGTATCGAGGCCCACGCCGACTGGATCCTGAAAGAGGTCGGCATTGAATTCAGGGGCGACAAGGAGGCGCTGGCGCTGTTTCGCGACGCAGGCGCCGACGTGACGGGGGAGCGGGTTCGCTTCGAACCGGGGCAGGCCAGGGCGTTGTGCGCCAGCGCCCCGGCGCAGTTTTCCATGCAGGCCCGCGATGCGGCCAAGACAATCGTGCTGGGCGGTGACCACGTGGTACTGATGCCGAGTTACGGACCGCCGTTTGTTAGTGACCTCGACGATGGGCGCCGGTACGCCACGCTGGAGGATTTCCGCAACATCGTAAAACTGACTTACATTTCGCCGTTCCTGAACCACTCCGGCGGCACTGTGTGCGAACCGGTCGACGTGCCGGTGAACAAGCGCCACCTGGACATGGTGTATGCGCACCTGCGCTATTCAACCAAGCCGTTCATGGGGGCCGTGACCGCACCGGAGCGTGCGGCTGATTCAATAGAGATGGCGCGCCTCGTGTTCGGGTCGGCGTATATGGAAACCAACTGCGTCATCCAGGGCAATATCAATGTCAACTCGCCGCTGGTTTACGATCACATCATGACCGGGGCTTTGAAGGCCTATGCGCGTGCCAACCAGTCGTGCGTGATATCGCCGTTTATCCTGGGCGGGGCCATGGGTCCGGTGACGCAGCCGGCGCTGCTGGCGCAGTCGCACGCAGAGGCCATGGCGGGCGTCGCGCTGAGCCAGCTGGTGCGCAAGGGCTCGCCGATGGTGTATGGCAACTTTCTCACCACGATGAACCTGAAGACCGGCGCGCCGACATTCGGGACACCGGAAGCCAACCTGTCGACGTTCGCCATCGGCCAGCTGTGCCGGCGGCTGGGACTGCCGCTGCGCTGTGGCGGCCAGCTGTGCGCATCCAAGGTGGCCGACGGCCAGGCCATGCAGGAAGCGGCAAACTCCATGCTGACCGGCGTGCTGGCGGGATCGAACTTCATCTTCCATTCGGCCGGATGGCTGGAGGGCGGCCTGACGCTGGGCTACGAGAAGTTCGTCATGGACCTCGATCATTGCGGCATGATGCTGAAAATGATCTGCGGCCTTGAGATCGACGGCAATTCACTTGCCGCAGACGCGTTTCTGGAAAACCAGCCGGGGGAGAACTTTTTCGGCACCGCCCATACGCTGCGCAATTTCGAAACGGCAAACTACATGTCCGACCTGGCCGACACCTCGTCGTACGAGCACTGGTGTGAGGCCGGCAGCCTGGCCATGGAACAGCGCGCCAATAAACGCTGGAAGGAGATGCTGAGGGCCTATGAGGCGCCGCCGATGGATGCCGCTGTCGATGAGGCGCTAAAGGACTTCGTTGCACGCAAGAAGCGGTCGATGCCTGACATGTGGCATTAGGTGTGGAGATGCGGGCCTGATCTTGCGCTCCGTCCTGATCGATTCACACGTAACCTGACATGACCAGGTTTGTGACGAACGCGCCAATACAGCGTTTTCAGCATGATGTGTATTGCTGCCGCCGTTATATTTGTGCAAGTCCAACGGCGGCAAAGCCGGCGAGACTGGCGTCTCCATCTGAATCAGAATCTCTTCGTTTTACCGGATTCCCAAGCAGGCTGGTTGCCCCGGACAATGTCCGACCGGAGCGCCAGTGAGAGTCTGGTCCACGTATCTGGGTCTTCGGTTTTGGTTGCCTGCTACAGCTATACATAGTCCGGCGCATCCAGTGTTTCGCCGGTCATGCTACCTTCGACAGCCGTGACGTAAGCCTTTGCGGTATCGGTT